>NZ_JAPQKZ010000037.1:0-74928 GCF_027257075.1 Bacteroides sp. LFL-34
GTTTCGTTATTCGTGTCCATTTCGTCACCTATTGGGCGTGGTTACGAACAAGTAACGTAGCTCCGTCTTGATTTGGCTTCGGCGTGGATTGTAATGGCTCTCGGAATAATTGGCAGCGTTAATGAAACCCCTGTAAATCAAATCCATTACCATATTCTTCCGCATTTCACTTTTTTGTAGTAACTTTGTTCAAAATATGTACCGAAAATCCGGCAACTTATGAAAAAGATTGTTTTCTGTCTTCTGCTTTTAACCTTTTCTTTTCGCCTTGCGGCCCAGATTGACTATTTGGAGCCGGTGAAACCTTTTTCCACTTATACAGGCGAGTTAGGCGAATATTATCGTAGTGTGTTTTCTTTACTTAATACGGGCTTCCAGAAACAGCCTTATGCGCGTTTTGCAGCTATCCCTTCCTTTTCGCCGGAGTATGCAATGTCGGTAGAGAAGAGGAATGGACGTTATACCCTGGTTTCGAACACATTATCGCGTACTTATTGGCAGGCAGAGAAGGGGACGGTGACGGTGGATACTAAATCGGTTGTCATTAGTGCTTCCCTATATCAGTCTTTAGGGGCTATCTTTCGTTTGGTGACAGAACAGGTACAGGATTTGGACGGTTCTACGGCTGGTTTGGATGGAATTGTTTATTTTTTCTCTTCTACGGATGCCAAAGGTAAAGAGCAGATGGGACGTAAATGGTCGCCGGAAAAGGGAACGTTGATGGAACGTCTCGTGTTGGTTTGTCAGTCGGCTTATATGTTATCCCGGGGGGAGAATATTTCGGAACAGACATTGGCGGTGGAGGCCGCTGCTTTATTAAAAGCATTGCAACAGCGCACCAAGGAAGAGCCGGATGCTTATAAGCGGCCGATGTATATCGGAATTTATCCGGTGGGTCCCCGTTCAAAGACACTTTCCGGAAGACAGGTGGAGGAACCTGCTCATTTCTCTGCGATGGCTCCGGAAGAATATATTGCCAGTGAAATGGTTTATCCGTCAGGGCTTTTGGAGAAGAATGTTTCGGGTTATGCTTTATGTGAGTTTACTATTGATAAAGAAGGGGTTATCCTTCGTCCTCATATTCTACGTTCCACTCATCCGGAATTTGCAGAGGAGGCTCTCCGCATTGTCAAAGGAATGCCGAAATGGTCACCTGCATTGGTGGGAGGAAAGCCGGCGGATAGTAATTACACTCTTTATGTTCCTTTCCGTCCGCAACTCTATCGGAATAAATAAGCAACTTTGCATCTAAAGTCCGATTAATAAAAAAGAAATATTGCATTTATAAGTTGAACTTATACTCTCTCCAATAAATAAAAAAAAATAAATTTGCTGTCATCTGTCACAGATTGTAACTTAACTGTTTGATTATGAAAAGTTAATGGCGTGACAGCAGCATGGTGACAGCACTGTGACGGCAATAATGCTGTCACTGCAAAGCTAAGAAGAGATAAACGCACTGCAAAGACGGTATGGTAGAGATGCATACCCAAATCAAGTAAAAATCACAGATGAAGTTTCATTGCCTGAATAGTATTAACCACAGGCAGATAAGCTATTTTATTTATTACCCCTGTACTTACGGGGCGGGACCTGCCTTGTAACCGATAGTTTCAAGCCTTGAAACTATTGGTTTTGCGGTTCGAAACTACAGTTTCATCGCCTTGAAACTTTAGTTTCTCTTGCTTGGAACTATTAGTTTCTTACTGATGAAACTATAGTTTCACACTGATGGAACTTTAGTTTCTCACCGATGAAACTATTCTCCCGTGTAGTTGTTTACTTATTTGTCTTATATAAAATTCTATTGTAACTAAAAAGCTTGTCATTTATTATCTTTCTTTTCAGAAAAAAGAAGTATATTTGCAATCAAGGACCGGACCTTTGACAGCCGGACTTGTATTTATAGGACATTTAATTTATTAGTAGGAAAGTCGCATTTTCGAATAGATGATAAATCAAATGTCCGTGCCAAGCTTATATCCCTATCGATATATAAGTTCTGGTGCGGGCATACTGTATTTTTCATCTATGGGTATGCGACTACCTCTACTAGGAAATACATGTATCGTTCGCACCTTTTTTTATATCTGGTTGCGACGCATACATCTAAAAATAAAACGAGGTATGACAACAAAACAATGGATTGGTATTGAAGAAGCGGCAACCAAGTATCAGGTATCTACCAGACGTATTATTACTTGGTGTGAAAGGCAAGAGATTATTTATTCAGAAGTCGGCGATTATCTAATGCTTGATGAAAACAGTCTGACGGATTGTCTTGAACGAAATATTCGGTTCAGTCTTTCCGAAGAAGAACACAAACGCCGGATGGATGAGAAGATGAAGGAAAATGAAGAGGAATTTTTTCTACTTCAATCACTGAAAGAGTTAACCCCATTGATCCGGTTAATAATAAAGGAGCTTGCCGGAATGATAAGGAATGATGAAAGACGGCAACTATTTCTTTATACCGTCTTACAAGGAAATATTAAGGATTTTAGTATCCGGAAACGTATGAAATATCGTCAAGCACAGAAGGCATTTGAAGGACTTGTGCAGGAAATAAAATCTCAAGCGGGATTCCTTAGGACGTATAAAGAAGAAAATATCCGTCTTAAAGCAACAGTACGGGCGTATGAAATGAAATTCCGCCAAAATGGCTTTGATAATGATATGTTCATGAGAGAGGCGGAAGAAACGAATCCGGAAATTTTTATTCCCGAAGATATAAAAGCGGCAAAGGCTTTACTTGATACTCCTATCACAGAATTGAAATTCGATATTCGGTCGCAGCGGATCATTTCTGAAGCTGATATAAAAACACTTCGAGAACTGCTACAAATCACTTCTCAATATGGGTTTAGGAAGTTGCGTGATATGTTACGGAATTTCGGGCTGGTTTCACAAAAGAAAGTGGAAAAACGCTTGAAAGAGCTGAATGTACTGGACGTTGCCGGCAACTGCAATTTATATAGGTATCTGGATGAATGACACAGATTGGGCTGGAGTGTTTCTTTGATAGTATAATAACATGGCTGATTTCTTCAAAAATCATTAAAATAGAAAACTTTTCTTCGTTTGTATTGTCTTATAGCCATAAACTTTTAAAACGAAAACTTATGGATGATATGATTAACAGGCATGATTCGATAGCCGAGGAAAATATCGAGCCGAATGGTCGTCCGGCTAAGGACCAGTTTGAGGAATGGAGCGGCGAGGTTGCCGACCGTGCCGATGACGCATTTAAGAATGACAAGAAAGACGGTCCCATTAAAGATCGTGAGAAACGTATAAAAGAAATGGACGAAGTGATTAAAAAGGACCTTGAATAAAGGTCCTTTTTTTGCTATTTATGCAAAAAAAAAGGAAGTCTGATTTGTCGGGATATTATTTGATTGTAATTTCTATTTGTATATTCTTGGGTATAAGCTCTACTCCATATTTTTTCTTGAACATAGCTTTAGCTCTTTGTACCGAAGTGTCATTGGAGGGATTACGGCTTGATACAATAATAGCCTTTTTTTTAATTGTATGGTTGGGGGCTGATAATTGCTGGATACTGGCTTCCAGTTGTTCAACAGCATGAGGCAGATCTTTCCCCTTTAATTCAACAAAATATTCGTTGTGACAATGGTCGAGTATCAGGTAGTCACATCTGATGCCATCAGTAATTTGGCAACCATCAACCTTTATTTTTGTGAGTAGATGCTGATTGGGATTTGAGAAAACGCATTTGCATTTATTTTCTTTTACTACCAGCAACTTATCTGTTACTTCCCATGTGCAGGCTTGTTTGAATATTGCCATATTATTCTAAATCTAATAATGAAGAAAAAATCCTTCCCTGTTCATCTGAAGTAGAGTCTATTTGGTCGGCGACAATGATGTTATATTCTTTATCTAAGATAGAAATGATATGTCCTTTTTCTATCTTATAGGCAGTAATTTTATTAAAGTCAACCCAACTGCTTTTAGGCATGAGTGCTGCAATCTCTTCTTCTTTTTCCGGGTGTAACTTAGATACGTTACCGGCTTCTAGCATATTGTTTAAAGCCGACAGTAGATATGGGCTATGAGTTGTTATTGTCAGCTGATGACATTCTTTTACTATGTGTTGGAGCAAAGCAATTTGAGTTTCAGGAAAGAGATTAAGTTCCGGTTCTTCTATTACGAAGTGAGTGTCCGATTGCTCCTTGGTGATGTAATCAATAACCATGAGTAAGGGTACGACGGATTGAATACCCGACGATGCGTCTTTGAATGGAATGATTTTATCATAATTGCTTAAAACTAGATTCTCACTAGCCTCACGGACTTGGAATATTATATTGAAAATAGGAACTTGATAATTTACGAATAGGTTCTTTGCTTTTTCATAGAAAGAGGCAAATTCCAACAATGTGACTGGTATAGGTGCTTTGGACAACACCAAAGTAGCTATGGAGCGGGAGAATGTACTAATGAAGAAGCGTTCTGCCGGAATGTATAAATTATGGCTTGTCGAATGGTACGAAAAAGTGAAATTGAAGGAACCATCTTCGTAGGTGATATCTCCTTGTTCTGAAGAATAACTAATATAGCTGTCCGGATTAAAATACGAAATAATATTGTACTCGGAGAACTTAGTCATTAAATAGTCGGAATCAACCTTCAAAACTTTATCCCTACTATTCTCGAAGATAGTAATTAGTTTGGCCACTGTGCTCTTTCCGGCTCCTTGTTCACCTATGAAGATATTGAAGTCTTTCAATGCAATATCTGCTGAAGCGATAGCTCCAAAATTACGAATGATAAGTTTGCGCTCCATAATTATCAAATAACTTGGTTCTGATTCGTACAATATAATTACTTCAAGAAGGCTATCAAAAAAGAGCAACTCTTTTGGAAATTGCTCTTTTAAAAAGTGGAGCGTATCGGACTCGAACCGATCACCTCGACACTGCCAGTGTCGCGCTCTAGCCAGATGAGCTAACGCCCCTTTTCTATCTTATATGATAACGTTTGTAAACGAATCTTTTTTGTTGCCGCAAATATAATGCATTATTCTGAAATAATTGCTATGTTTGCGGTAAATAATAGTATGAAATTAAGATATGCTGATTTATAATACAACTTTTCAAGTGGACGATGACGTTCACGACAATTTCATGATTTGGATAAAAGAGAGTTATATTCCTGAAGTACAGAAACACGGTGCGTTGAAGGCACCCCGCATTTGCCGGATATTAAGTCATCGGGAAGAAGGAAGTGCGTATTCTTTGCAATGGGAGGTGGAAAGCAGTGGATTACTACATCGCTGGCATCTGGAACAGGGAGTGCGGCTAAATGACGAACTGGCAAAAATATTTAAAGATAAAGTGATCGGGTTTCCGACCCTGATGGAGGTGATAGAGTGATTCAACCGGTAAAAGAAAAGATAATCCTGGGGATTGACCCCGGTACGACAATCATGGGATACGGTGTTCTAAGAGTGAAAGGAACCAAGCCCGAAATGATTGCGATGGGGATTATCGACTTGCGTAAATTTGCCAACCACTATCTGAAACTTCGCCATATCCATGAACGGGTATTGAGTATTATTGAAAGTTATCTGCCTGATGAGCTGGCTATTGAAGCGCCTTTCTTCGGTAAAAATGTACAATCGATGTTGAAGTTGGGCCGTGCACAGGGGGTAGCGATGGCAGTGGCGTTGAGCCGGGACATTCCGATTACGGAATATGCTCCTTTGAAGATAAAGATGGCTATCACCGGAAACGGGCAGGCATCCAAAGAACAGGTAGCGGATATGTTGCAGCGGATGTTGCGCTTTCCCAAAGAGGATATGCCTACTTTTATGGATGCAACAGACGGATTGGCAGCAGCCTATTGTCATTTCCTGCAAATGGGGCGGCCGACCATGGAAAAAGGTTATAATAGCTGGAAGGATTTTATAGCGAAGAATCCGGATAAGGTGAAGTAAAGCGACTGATTATAGGGATAGATATAAAGGAAATATCTAGGGGAGGTTTAAATGAAGATGGGAAGTAATTATTTAGCAATATTAGGGGTGACTACAGTGACAACAGTAATGAGCTGCTCCCCTGCGAAAAAGGAATATGCTTCTTTTGAGCTGTATCCGGTTCGTACGGGAAGTCTTACGGAAATGGAATATACGCCGTTGGCAACCAAATTTTATCTTTGGTCACCAACTGCAGAAGAAGTACGCCTGATGCTATATGATGCCGGTGAAGGCGGACATGCTTATGAAACAGTAAAGATGGAGCCCACAGAAGATGGAACCTGGACAACTTCAGTAGATGAGAACCTGCTTGGCAAATTCTATGCCTTCAATGTAAAAATCAATGATAAATGGCAGGGAGACACGCCGGGAATCAATGCCCATGCTGTCGGAGTGAATGGGAAACGTGCTGCCATTATTGACTGGAAGACTACAAATCCCGAGGGATGGGAGAGTGACAGACGTCCTTCTCTGAAATCTCCTGCTGATATGATTATCTATGAAATGCATCATCGTGACTTCTCGGTTGATTCTACTTCGGGAATTAAGAATAAAGGTAAATACCTCGCATTGACTGAACACGGGACCATGAATTCAGATAAGTTATTGACCGGTATCGATCACTTGATAGAACTGGGAGTGACACATGTACATCTTCTTCCTTCTTCTGATTATGCTTCTATCGACGAAACAAAACTGGAAGAAAACCACTATAACTGGGGATATGATCCGGCGAATTATAATGTGCCGGATGGCTCTTATTCAACTGACCCTTATCAACCTGCCACTCGTGTGAAAGAGTTCAAACAAATGGTACAAGCACTGCATAGAGCTGGTATCCGTGTGATAATGGATATGGTTTATAATCATACTTTTAATACCGTTGAAAGTAATTTTGAACGTACTGTTCCCGGTTATTTTTATCGTCAGAAAGAAGACGGGACATTGGCAAATGGTTCCGGATGCGGTAATGAGACGGCAAGTGAACGCCCTATGATGCGCAAGTTTATGATAGAGTCCGTTCTTTATTGGATAAAAGAATATCATATTGACGGTTTCCGTTTTGACTTGATGGGAGTGCATGATATTGAAACCATGAATGAGATCCGGAAAGCGGTGAACAAGGTTGATCCTACCATTTGTATTTATGGAGAAGGTTGGGCAGCCGACACTCCCCAATATCCGGCAGATTCGTTGGCAATGAAAGGGAATGTTTCCCACATGCCGGGAATTGCCGTATTCTCGGATGAATTGCGTGATGGGCTTTGCGGACCTGTGTGGAAAAAGGAGAAAGGGGCTTTCCTCGCCGGAGTTCCGGGAGCAGAAATGAGTGTTAAATTCGGAATTGTGGGTGCTATTGAGCATCCGCAAGTACGGTGTGATTCTGTTAATTATAGTCAGAAACCGTGGGCGGAGCAGCCTACCCAGATGATTAGCTACGTTTCCTGCCATGACGGTTTGTGCCTTGTTGATCGCTTGAAAGCAAGTATGCCGGGCGTTACTCCCGAGCAACTGGTCCGGCTTGATAAGCTTGCGCAGACGGTAGTCTTCACTTCGCAAGGTATTCCTTTTATCTATGCGGGAGAAGAAGTGATGCGCGATAAACAAGGGGTGGATAATAGTTATAAGAGTCCGGATGCAGTCAATGCTATCGATTGGCGACGTAAAACGACGAACGGAGATGTTTTCATGTATTATAAGCGACTCATAGATCTGCGTAAGTCCCATCCCGCTTTCCGTATGGGAGATGCGGAAAAGGTTCGGAAGCATCTGGAGTTTCTTCCGGTGGAAGGACAAAACCTGATTGCATTCCGCCTGAAGGATCATGCGAACGGAGATAGTTGGGAAGATATTATCGTGGCTTTTAATTCCCGTATGACTCCTGCGCGTTTGGAAGTGCCTGTTGGTAAATATACAGTGGTATGCAAAGATGGTGTGATAGATGTGCGTGGATTAGGTACGCAGATCGGACCGGAAGTAATTATTCCCGGACAGTCTGCATTGATTATGTATAAGTAGCTTTAGTCATTATTTGTCATATCAATAACGGCTTTCTTTCTAATTTAGATTCTTGTTTGTAACAAGTCTAATTCTGTTTGTTACATCTGTTGTTCTTTATATTCACTCGGTGAAATTCCGTAAAAGTCTCTGAATGTATTGGAAAAATGAGAGAGGTTGGAGAAGCCTGTAGCGTATGCAACTTCCGAAACGCTTAGATTCTTCTCACGTAGCAGATTGGCAGCTTGTTTCAGTCTGATAGAACGAATGAAATCTCGTGCTGACTGATTAGTCAACTCCTTTAATTTGCGGTGCATATGTACGCGGCTCATTCCAACGTTGGCTGCCAGCATCTCTACATTAAGGGTAGGGTCGGCAAGATGGTCATTGATGGTTTTCATTACTTTACTCATCAAGATCTCATCATTGGACTTCATTTCTATCTTTGTTATTTTTTCTTCTACTTGTTGTTCACCTACCAGTTTGCCGCGCAGTCTTTCCCGATTGGCTATCAGATTACTGATAGTAGTTCGTAATAATTCAGTGTTGAATGGTTTTACGATATAAGCATCTGCTCCAATTTCAAGCCCTTCGATTTGGTCTTCGGCTTTCGATTTGGCGGTTAATAATATAATCGGTATATGATTGATATTGATATTCTGTTTTATTTTCCGGCAGAGAGTGATCCCATCCATTTCGGGCATCATAACATCACTGATGACGAGATCGGGTTTCTCCTTCAAAATGGTTTCCAGTCCTTCCCGTCCATTTGTACATTCATAGATACGGAAATCACTATCCAGTTCGCTACGTATGTAGCGGCGTATTTCTTCATCATCTTCTACGATTAAGACGCGATAACGTGTTTTTGCTTTGGGTTTCCTGTACTCGTTAGTTTTGTTTTCTTCTTCCGTTTCATAGATCGAATCTTTGGGAAGTTGGGAGATTGTTGGTTCGCTTCCGGTTTCTTCAGGATTTTCCAGTTCTTCTGCTTTCAAGTGATTACTACCTAACGGCAGGCGGATGATGAAACGGGTTCCTTGTCCGTCTTCGCGGTTTTCTGCTTTGATGATGCCGTGGTGCAGTTCCACTAACGACCGTGAAAGATGCAGTCCGATTCCTGTACCGAAATTAGATTGTGTCATGTCGTTGTCAATCTGATAGAAACGTTCGAATATTTGTTCTATTTTGTTTTTGTCAATACCGATTCCGTTATCGGTGATATCTATCTCGAAATAATCTTTCAAAGCACTCCGGTAGGCATCGTTGTGACCGGTTTTCAATGACACTTCGATATTTCCTCCCTCATGTGTATATTTGAAAGCATTGGAAAGGACATTCATCAATACTTTGTCAAAGTTATTTAGATCAATCCATACTTTCAGAGAATCAGCACCTTCCAGTTCTTTTTCGAAAGTAAATGTGATGTTCTTTTTTTGCGCTTGATAATTGAATGTTTGCATCAAGTCATTGATAAATCCTACGATGTCTGTTTCCCGGAATTTCAGATGCATTTGTCCTTTGTCCAGTTTTCGTATGTCCATCAGTTGATTGATCAGACGTAGAATACGTTGGGCATTCCGGTAAATCATGAGATAAACCGGTTGTTTCTCGGAATGTTCGGCTAACAGTTTCTCTAACGGGCTGATGATAAGAGTCATCGGGGTACGTATTTCATGTGAGATATTAATGAAGAATTGTAATTTGGCTTCGTTAATCTGTTCCATGTGTTTTTGTCGCATCACTTCTTGCCGGTGGCGGATACGTGACAGAATATACATGGTAAGAGCATAGATTAGTAATGCTCCGAGGCATCCCCAGATTACTTTTGCCCACCAGGTCTGGTACCAGGGTGGAGTGATGGCAATAGTAACTGTGCGGATATTAGAGAAATTATTATGGTCGCGTGCCTGTACGGAGAAAGTGTATTTCCCCGGTTTCAGACTGCTATAAGTCACCCGGTTTGTTCCCGGTTGCGTACTGATCCATTCATCGCCTAATTCTTTTATCTTATATTGATAACTAATCCGGTCGGGATTGCTGAATTCCAAAACAGAAAAATCAATGCTGAATGTATTTTCATTATATGCCAGTGTAAATTGCTCGGTATCCATGACAGCAGTATCAGTGATGACATTGTTGCCGGATTTATCCCCTTTTTTCACAGGGCGGTTAGCAACGTGAAAGCCGGTAATCAATACATTCATTTCTTTTTTGATTTCGGTGATATCCTGGGGGTAGAAAGCTGTTACTCCATTGGTACCTCCAAAAAATATCTTGCCGCGTTTATCTTTAAATACAGCAGTGCGCGTAAACTCATTTCCTTGCAGACCGTCGCCTGCATAATAGTTGATAAACTTCTTTTCCGGAGGATTCAGTTTGGAGATTCCCTGATGGGTACTGATCCATATATTTTTTTTCTCGTCTTCAGCCAGGCCGCAAATAATATCACTGGGGAGTCCATCGGCAGTAGTGAAAAGTACAGGTGTTAGTCTGTCTTTATTCAGGCAGACCAATCCTTCGGAAGTACCAGCCCAGATCTCTCCATTACTACTTTCCAATAAACTGTAAACGACATACCCGGGGAGGAGATTGTTTTGCTTTTTATAATTGATAAAATTGTCCGTTTGAGGATTGAGTACGGCCAGACCTTTATAAGTGCCGATCCATATCATTCCCTCTCTATCTTCCAGTAGGTAGCTGATCCAATCGTTTGGAAGTCGGTTGATGCTCCAGTCATCGTTTTCGTTGCGGGTAGATTCGTAATAGGTGACATGTTGAGTTGGTAAATTGATTTTGTATAAGCCCGAACCATAAGTACCCACCCAGAGATTCTTGTTTTTGTCTTCAATGATGCAGGAAACTTTGGGCTTGCCTGCGTTAAGATTTCCTTGTAAAAGCGAGGTGGCATCTTGACATGTTCCGGTTTGTTTGTTCATCCGTGCCAGACCATTGAAGTAAGATCCTAGCCAAAGTTCCTGATTGGAATCTTCATAGAGACATAGGATAGTGCCGGGGACAGATTGGGGATTACCTGCCTGATGGGTGTAATGGCGTAATTGTTTTCCCTGATCGTTTATGGCATATAATCCGTCGTTATCCGTACCTATCCAGATTGTAGCTTGTTCATCTGTATGAATAGCCATAACACAGCTGGAACCAATGGTGTTGTTGTGTATTGATTTGTAGCCGTAGTAGTCGAACTTATTTGAAATGCCGGGCACTAGTATCAAACCTTTCTGAAAAATGCCCAGCCATAAATTGTGATCTTTATCTTCGATTAACGAGTGAACCTTGGATTTGGAGAAGTCAAAGGGACCCGCATTAATCTCACTGTCCACAATAATATCTTGTTGAGGCTGATATTCTTTTACTCCTTCACCGTCTGTTCCTATGATAAGTTTTCCACGGGTATCAATGATGAGAGTCCGGATATTCAAATTCATCCGGTTTTGGTAGAGGACAGGTTCGAAGTTTCCTTCCTGCCGGGATGATAGTCTGAAAAGACCTTTTGTCAAGGTTCCTACGAAAATTTGTCCGTGTGCATCCTCACAAATGGCAGAAACGTCATCACCTGCTATATGATAAGGTGCTTTATAGCTTTTAAGCTCTTTATTTTCCGGAGAATAACGGTAAAGTCCTTTTTCTTCTGTAGCAATCCATAAATTTTGCCGGGAATCTTCGAAAATGACATTCAGGTAGTTACTACCTATCCGGTCTGTCAGTTCGGTTTCGATATGGAAGGAGGCGGGATTGCTGTTCTTTTTTAGGGATATGGCGCCTTGTCCGGAAGTTGCTATCCAAAGATCTCCGTTCCGGCGTTCAATAATGGAAGTGATATGAGGATTCTTTCGTCCGTCTTTCCGAGAGATGAATAATTCGTGAAAGTTGTCTGTGGCGCGGTCATATCGCTGTAAGCCATTGATGCATCCGATCCAGAAATTACCGCGACTGTCTTCGAATAATGTCCGTACATAGTTGTTTTTCAAACTGGTGCTATCCGTAGCATTATGTCGATAGATCGAGAAACGTGTCCCGTCGAATTTATTAAGTCCGTTTTCGGTAGCTATCCAGATAAATCCTTTCCGGTCCTGATATACGGCATTGATCAGACTGTTGGAAAGTTCTTTGTCTGTTGAATAGAATTTGCCGGTCTGTGCTTTCATAACAGGAGTGCTTCCTATCAGGAAATAGTATATGGAAAAAAGGAATAGGATTTGTGCTTTCATACTCATTAATATAAGCAGGGTTTATTGGTGCTTTTTATATAGACAAAGATACTATATTAAATTAAAATAGCATTAGCTTTGTTACTTTTCCTTTTACTGATGTTACGTGCAAACCCTTTAGGGATGCTTCTGGGAGGGGTATGTAACGGGTGTGCAATAGCTTGTAACGTACATGCAAGTGTATGTAACCGCCTGTCAATTGCTTGAAACAAAATCTCCACCTATGCTTGATATATTATCCATAAATTTGCATTAACCAAAAAAATGAATTGTCGGACACCTTAAAATAATAACTGCTTATGGAAACATGAATTCCTTACTCTATTCCTTATTATAAATAAGAAGAGAAAAACCTATAACTTGGATTAACCACTATCATTATTAATTAAAAAAATGATTTTATGGAAAGCACAAATCATTATTTTCGACCGTTAGGTCTTATCATTCTTTTCTGCCTCTTCCCTGTATGGGTATTGGCACAGACTGTTTCCGTGACGGGGATGGTCAAAGATGCATCGGGCGAACCGATTATCGGAGCCAGTGTAGTAGAAGCTGGCACTACCAATGGTATAGTTACCGATTTGGATGGTAATTTTAAGTTGAATGTATCAGCCAAAGGTAGCTTGAAGATTTCTTTTATCGGATATCAGACACAAACGATTCCTGTAGCCGGGAAAAAGCAGTTTGATATTACCCTCAAAGAAGATGCAAAAGTATTAGACGAAGTAGTTGTAGTTGGATATGGTCAGATGAAACGTAGTGACCTGACCGGTTCTGTTGTATCGGTCAACGATGAAGCCATTAAGAAATCTGTAGTGACTTCCGTTGACCAGGTACTGCAAGGACGTGCTGCTGGTGTGCAGGTACAGGCTAATAGCGGTATGCCCGGTGGTAGTTCTTCCATCCGTATTCGTGGTATCAACTCTTTGAATGCCTCCAATGAACCTATCTTTGTCATTGACGGTGTTATCATCGACGGTTCCACAGGTTCGGGAAGTGATAATGCACTGGCATCTATCAATCCTTCGGACATCGTCTCTATGGACGTATTAAAGGATGCTTCCGCCACTGCTATTTATGGTGCGCGAGCTGCAAACGGTGTGATTATGATTACTACCAAACGTGGACAGAAGGGTGAGGCGCAAATAACTTATGACGGATATATAGGATGGCAGGAAATGCCTAAAAAACTGGATATGCTGAATCTGCGTGAATATGCGGAGCATAAGAATGTTCGTTCAGGAAAAGACTATTCGGGAAATGATTGGGGAATAGTGAACAAGGATAATAACTTTGTTCGTCCGGATTTACTAGGTGAGGGTACAGACTGGCAGGATGAGATGTTCTCTAAAGCTATGATGACCAGTCATAATCTTTCTGTGACCGGAGGTACTGATAAAAGTAACTATGCATTGGGAGCAGGTTACCTCAATCAGGATGGTATTGCTGTTGGTTCAGGGTTCAGGCGTCTGAACTTACGAGGTAGTTTTGATGCCCAGGTGAAGAGCTATTTAAAAATGGGTATTAACTTTGCGTTTAGTAATTCCCGTCAGAAATTGACTGTATCTGACGAGTCGTTGATTAGAACTGCTTTATTGCAGAGTCCGAGTGTGGCTGTTCGTAATGCTGAAGGCACATTTGACGGACCGGATACGGACGAATGGGTACAAACGAATCCGGTGGGTCTTGCCATGATTAAGGATAACCGCAACGAGAAAATGGGTATTCGGGCAAACACCTATGCTGAAGCTACTATCATTGACGGACTGACGTTTAAAACGGAATTGTCTTTCGATTATGGGGTAACTAATACTTATAAATTTGATCCCTCATATACTTTTGGTGCGATTGAAAATACGGACCGTCAGGGGACTTTCTCCAAATCATATAATAAGTTCTGGAGTTGGAGAAATATCGTGAATTACATGAAAACTTTTGGAGTGCACAATGTGAATGCAATGATTGGCCAGGAAATGCAGGAGAGCAAATGGGAATATCTGATGGGAAGCCGTATGGGATATTTGTCCAATGCTGCAACCGATCTGACATTGGGAGATGCCGCAACAGCCAAGAATAATGGTAATAGTGGAGAAAGTTCGATTTTATCTTATTTCGGCCGTCTGTTCTATTCATACGATGACAAATATCTGTTGACATTTACTCTTCGTCGCGACGGTTCTTCCAAATTCTACAAAGATAATCGTTGGGGATGGTTCCCGTCGGCTGCTTTGGCTTGGAAGGTTTCCAATGAATCTTTTTTGAAAGACAACAATATTATTAATAATCTGAAATTGCGTTTAGGATGGGGTGTTGTAGGTAATCAGAATGTGCCTAATAATGCATATAAAGCCATTTATTCATCTGTTGCTACCGTTTGGGGAACAGGATTGCTGGCTGGCAATACTCCGAATCCCGAATTGAAATGGGAGTCTACTTATTCAAGTAATCTGGGACTTGATATTAATCTTTTCCAGAACAGGATTGAATTGATAGCCGATATTTATTATAAGAAAACAAATGATTTGTTGTTGCAAGTGCCTCTTCCTGCTTATGTGGGAACTTCAGGTCAGGGCTCTACTTCCGCACCCTGGAAGAATGTGGGTTCTTTGGAGAATAAAGGACTTGAGTTGACTTTAAATACAGTGAATATTGATAAAGGCGGATTTCAATGGAGAAGTAACGTGGTATTCTCTATGAACCGTAATAAAGTAAAATCGCTGGATACGGCAACCAGCCTGATAGATAAGAGTAATCAGACAGGCGAAACAATAACCGTACTGACACGTACATCAGTAGGAAACCCTATCGGACAGTTTTATGGTTATAAAGTGATTGGCCGCTTTGAAAAGGCTACTGACTTTTACTATAAAGATGCTTCCGGAGCAATTAAGCCGGTAGCATTGCCTGAAGGTATGTCGATTTCCAAGAATAGTATCTGGATTGGTGATTATATTTTTGAAGATGTAAACAAAGACGGTGTTATCAATGAACAGGACCGTACTTATATCGGTAATCCTGAACCGGACTTTACTTTCGGCTTCGGTAACTCTTTCTCTTATAAAGGCTTCGACTTGAGCATTAACCTGACCGGATCGGTGGGAAATGAAGTTGTAAACTGGGGGCGTCGTGAACTTGAAAATCCACGGGGCAATAATAATATCCTGAAATCGGCGTTGGATTATGCACAACTGGCTTTGATTGATCCGAATGGTCCGGATGATTATCGGAATATACAGATTGTAGGCGGTGACCCTTATGCTTGCCGTATGGCTATTGCCAAAGGGACAGATGATTCCAATTATCGTTTCAGTGACCGCTTTGTGGAAGATGGTTCTTTCCTGCGTATTCAGTCTATCTCTTTCGGCTATACGTTCCCGCGTAAATGGTTGGCACCGATTGGTATTCAGAATCTGAAACTTTATTGTAACCTACAGAATGTATATACATTCACAAAATACAAAGGGATGGACCCGGAAATAGGTTCTGCCAATCAGGACGCTTTGCTTACAGGCTTTGATAACTATCGTTATCCTTCTCCGCGAATTTATACATTCGGTCTGAATTTAACCTTTTAATCATTTAAAGTGACTAAATATGAAAACAAGTAAATATATATACTCTTTCATGTTGGCTGTAGCTTTGGCGTTTGCAGGATGCAGTGACTTCCTCGATTCTGAAGATAACTCCAATATCGCAGGAGATAACTTTTATCAAACGGAAGATGATTTCCGGGCAGCAACAGCTCCTTTGTATAATAAGGTGTGGTTCGACTTTAACGATAAGTTCTATTATGGACTGGGTGATGGACGCGGATTCAACCTTTGTGCGACAACCTCTAATTATATCTATCCTTTTGCCGATTTGACCGAAACCGGATTGACGGGGCCGTTAGTTTCGGCTTGGGGCTCATTATACAATATAGTACAGCAAACTAATAAGATTATTAACGGGATCAAAGGTAACTCATCCAATAGCGAAGAAGTGAAGAACCCATATATTGCTGAAGCACGGTTCATGCGTGGAGTTGCTTATTCCTATCTGGCGATGTTATGGGGAAATGTTATTATAAATGAGGATACGGATGAACTGGTGGCTAATCCAATTGTCAATACTAGCCCGGTAAGTGATGTCTATGAATTTGCGATGCGTGACTTGGAATTTGCGGCAAAATATTTGCCGGAGGTTTCTTCTGCTGCCGGACGTGTCAATAAATACAGTGCCTTTGGCATGTTGTCGCGTGTTTATCTGACGTATGCCGGTTATAGTAGTAACCCTAATAGTGCGACCCGTAATCAGGACTATCTGGATTTGGCAAAGAAAGCGGCTTTAAAAGTGATAGAAAACAGAAATTTTGAACTGATGACTGATTATGCCGATTTGTTTATGATTGATAAAAATAACAACTCGGAAACACTATTTGCTTTACAATGGGTTAGTAATGGTACGTATGGGGAATGTAATACGATACAGGACTATTTTGCTTGTGAGTCGGCTATTACCGGTAATGACCGTGCATGGGGCGGTTATGTTTTTGCACAACCGGACGTGATTTGGGAGTATGAAAAAGGAGATAAACGGCGTCAGCCGACTTGGATGGCTTATGGCGATCATTATCCTGAAATACAGAAAGCAAACGGAGGATATACTTGTGAGAAGAAAGCATCGGGTACTGTTTCCGGAATTTATTGTAAGAAATATGTTTGTGGTTCTAGCAAAGATAATGCGAAGATCACTTCCGGAAGTACTCCTATCAATACTTACATGTTGCGTCTGGCAGAAGTATATCTGATTTATGCAGAAGCTATATTGGGAAATAATCCTTCAACAGATGATGCCGATGCAATGGAATACTTTAACAAAGTGCGCAAGCGTGCCGGTTTGGAACCCCAAAATTCGATTACTTACGAAGATATTCGTCGTGAGCGTAGACTGGAACTTTGTCTGGAAGGACAGTATTGGTATGACTTGGTACGTAGAGCTTATTATAAACAACAGGAAGTACTCAATTATATCACCGGACAGGATAGGGGTACTGCTATTCCTGTAGTATGGGATGCGGATACACAGACTTTGAAGAGAGACGAGGATTCGGATGAAACGAAGCGTGCCATAGGTGACGTCGATTCCAGTATATTCCTTCTTCCTTATCCGGAATCGGAGACTGTGCAAAATCCTTTGTTGAAAGCGGATCCTATGCCTTATGCATTTAAGGAAGACAGAATAACCGATTTGTTTAACTAAAAACGAGAATACGAATGAAAAGCTTGATATATAAAAATAGTATGAAAGCATTTGGCTTATTGGTGAGTCTGCTCATCTGCTCTTGTTCATTTGTTTCGTGTGACGACGATGACGATAATGGCGGAAGTTCTGTGATGAACATAACAGGGATCTATCTGGAAGACGCGAAGTCGAATGTTCCTGACCGTTTGGTTGATTTTGCCCGTTTGGGACAACTGATCCGAATTGAAGGTGAAGGATTCAACGGATTGAAGAAAGTGTATATTAATGGATATAACTGTTATTTTAATCCGGTATTTGTTTCGAATAAATCTTTTCTGGTTAGTGTGAACAGTAAAGTTCCGACTACAGAAGCAGACGAGAATGTACGTAATACAATTCGTTTGGTAAAAGATGGCGGTGAATACGTTTATGATTTCCAGATTCGTGCTGCTGCACCGTCTATAACGAAAATCTCCAACTGTATGCCGAATGTAGGTGAACCTATCATTGTTTATGGAAGTGGATTGACGGAAATAGCAAAAGTCGTTTTCCCCGGAAATGTGGTGGTGACAGAAGGTATTATTTCTGATCTTGACGGTGAATATTTTATGGTGGATATGCCTGCCGGAGTTTCTGAAGAGGGCGGTTCTATTTTCGTAGAAGGTTCGAATGGTGGTGCTTATTCTCCTGCCTATTTCAATTATAAGAAAGGCTTGTTGTTGAACTTCGACGGAGTGGGTGCACAAGGGGCATGGGGCGATTCTGAAAGTATGATTCAAACAACCGAACTGGAATCAGCTTCGATTGGTGAAGGTAATGTGTCGCAAGGTGCTTACTGTCGTTTGCCATTAGAAAGACAGTTGCCGGTGGCAGCAGCGAAGAATCGTTGTGCTGAAGTTTGGACAGCTGGTAATGGCACTGATCCTGACTGGTTGACGCTGGGTGTCCCTGCTGAAACTCCTGTTGCCGAATGTGCTATTCAGTTTGAAATTTATGTGCCCGAACCTTGGTCTGAATCCGGATTCCTGAAGATTTGTGGTCAGAACGGATTCAACGGTGGAGAATGGGAGAGAGACTGTTATAATTACGTACCGTGGCTTGTAGACGGAAAGATTGTTCCTTTCCAGACAACCGGTTGGCAGACTGTAACTGTTCCGTTTAGTGAATTCTACAAATCGAAAGCATCCAGCGGAGCTTGGACCACTTTTGCCGATGTGGCCGCTACCCGTGCATCTGCTTCTTATGCCAACTTCGGTTTCTATTTTGAGAACTCTGATATTACATTGGATAAGATCACAGGTGCGAGCTCGGATAAAGAAACAGAGTTTCTATCCAAAGCAACTTCCGTGAAGATTTATATTGATAACTGGCGTGTCGTACCTTTGACGAAGCCGGAATATACCGATTTCCCGGACGAAGAAGAGGATGCAGAATAATAATGACTTTAAATTGAAAAGATTATGAAATACAGAAATATGCTTCCGTTTGTTGCCTTGTCGGTGCTGATATTGACATCGTGTGACGATAATAAGATGGAGTGGTATAAAGACCCTACACATGGAGCGGTTACTTCTTCCGAACTGCCTTTACAGTTGGCTGAAAAGATTTCCCGTTACAAGCCGTTGAAAGAATATTTATCCGATCCCAACTTTAAGTTGGGTATCGGAGTGGGGATGGATGAATATCTTGGTGACGAGACAACGACTACCATTGTGAATGAGAACTTTAATGATCTGACGATAGGATATGCCATGAAGCACGGTCCTATGGTCGATTCTAAAGGGAATTTGAAATTTGATAAGGTAGATCAATTGTTTACAAAGACTACAGAAGCGGGTATAAGCATTTATGGACACTGTCTGATTTGGCACACTAATCAGAATGCGAGTTATCTGAATAGTCTGATTGCACCGGAAGTTATTCCGGGACCGGCGGGCAGTAATTTGTTGGATCTGTCAGGCATTGAAGATGGAACCTTTGATGGCTGGAATCGTAAAAATGGAAGTGATGCGATGTCCATTGTGGAAGGGGAAGGACTGACAACTACTTCCAAAGCATTGAAATTTACAGTAGGATCTTCTGTAACGGCTGCTCATTCTGTGCAATTATATACTCCTGACATTTCAGCAGTAAGTGGGCATAATTATGAAATTTCATTTTTTGTCCGTTCGGATAAAGCTGGTAAAGCCCGGTTGACTTTCGCTGGGTTAGGAAATAATTATCCATATAAAGACTGGTATGCTACAGGTGGCAGTTGGACGGAAGCTTTTGAGACAACGTCTCAACGGCAGCAGGTGAAGATCACAGTGAATGATTTTGTTAGTACTACATTTCAGATTGCATTTGAATTTGGTTATTTGCCGGATGTGACTTATTATGTAGATAATATTGTTGTGACAGACAAAGATGCCGATCCTACTGTGGTTAATCTGATTTCTAACGGAGATTTTGAAAGCAAAGCTATTACTCCTTGGGGAGCTTGGAGTAGTGGAAAAGCCGCGATTTCGGAAGAAGGTGAAGGATATGGAAGTTCATATTCGATGAAGCTGACTAGTTCTGTTGACGGAGGGGCGGGCAATGCATATAAGGCACAGGCTGGATATGGCTTTGATACTCCTTTGGAAGTCGGCAAGACCTATGAGTTCTCTGCTATGATTAAAGCAAGTGTCTCAACTACTTTCCAAATTCAAATTCAGAACTCAACGAGTTATGCAGGTGAATGCTATGTAGATGGAAATGTGAGTACGACTTGGACAGAATTTAAGAAAGAATTTACAGTGTCTAAAGAGGATATGAATCGATTCTGTATCAATTTCGGAGTTAGTGCAGGCGATTATTATATAGATAATATCGTATTGTCGGAGAAAGTGGTGGAGACACGTGCAGTCACTCGCGCTTCCGGTCCTACTATCATTGAGAAGACCGACGAAGAAAAAGCCGAGATTATCAGAGATGCTATGGAAGACTGGATTTCAAAGATGGTTACCCATTGCAAACCTTATGTTCATGCATGGGACGTAGTCAATGAACCAATGGATGACGGAAAAACATCAGACATTAAGACTGGTAAAGGCAAAACTGATCTGGCTTCTGATGAATTCTACTGGCAAGATTATTTCCTGACTCCGAAAGACTATGCAGTAGAAGCTTTCAAACTTGCCCGTCAGTATGGAAATCCGGATGATAAACTATTCATCAATGATTATAATCTGGAATATAACCTCAATAAGTGTGACGGTCTGATTAAATATGTGGAATACATCGAAAGCAAAGGGGCCATAGTGGATGGTATTGGTACACAAATGCATATTGCTATTGATTCCAATAAAGACAATATTGCTCAAATGTTCCAGAAACTGGGTGCTACCGGCAAGTTGATTAAAGTATCCGAGTTGGATATTAAGGTTAACACCTCGTCGCCTACTACTGAAAATCTGGCACAACAGGCAGAAATGTATCAGTATGTTATTGATATGTACAAGAAGTATATTCCGGTGGATAAACAATATGGTATTACCATCTGGGGAGTATCGGACAATGAAAAAGAACATGTGAATTGGATACCGAATGACGCTCCGAACCTTTGGGATGCTAATTATGCACGTAAACATGCTTATAAGGGAGTAGCCGATGGTTTGGCTGGTAAGGATGTCAGCGAAGACTTTACCGGAGATTTGGAATAAATGATTTTATAATAATTAAAGAGGGGGAGAGTGAGGGTTACAGTAGTTGTTATCATCCTGGAGCGGATCGAATGAATAACAATAACTACTGTAATCCGCTCTTTCTAAAACTTTCGTTTTCCTCCTGTTCATCGGTGGTTTCAGCTTGAATGTAACATTGCAACAAGTTTTTGTAACATACGTAAACGATGATGTAACAAGCGAGTAATGATTTGAATCAGAATTTCTGGGTAAGTGGGAAGAAACTTCCTAAGTTTGCAAAGTGGAATCCCGATGGATTTCTTCTCTTGCTAAATTATCATGAAATAAAGACATATAAAAGAAAAGACAGAATGAATAAGTATTGGTTTTATAAGGTAGGGTTAGTAGTTGTGTTCCTTTGCTTCGCCTTGTTGGGCGGAGCAAAGGTTAAACTTCCGACTCTTGTTTCCGACGGAATGGTACTTCAGCGTGGGGAACCTGTCAATATCTGGGGAACGGCTGATCCTGATGAAACCGTTGATATAACTTTCCTGAAAAAGAAATATAAGACTGTTGCTGATGTACAAGGTAACTGGAAAGTGACTTTGCCTATATTGAAAGCTGGCGGACCTTATACGATGGCCATTAATGATATCGAATTAAAGGATATTCTTATTGGTGATGTTTGGGTATGTTCGGGACAGTCGAATATGGAATTGCCTGTTTCACGGGTTACAGATCGTTTTCGCGATGAAATATCTACGGACAGTAACTATCCGATGGTACGCTATATAAAAACACCTCTGCTCTATAATTTTCATGCTCCGCAGGCAGATATTCCGGGAATTTCCTGGCAAGCGATGACTCCTGAAAATGTGATGCCTTTCTCTGCTTTAGCCTATTTCTTCGCTAAAGATGTCTATCAAAAGACAAAGGTTCCGGTAGGAATCATAAATTCCAGTGTCGGAGGTTCACCGGTAGAAGCGTGGATCAGTGAGGGAGGGTTGAAGCCTTTTCCATTTTATTTGAATGAAAAGCGTATCTATGAGTCAGACGATTTGATGGAGTCGATGAAAAAAGAGGAGAGGAAGAAAAGTCATGCCTGGAATGTGGCGTTGTTTCAGGGAGATAAAGGGATGCATGAGGCTACCCCTTGGTATGCTGCCGATTATGATGATAGCAATTGGACAGAAACAGATTTGTTTACTTCCGGCTGGGCAACAAACGGACTGAATACCGTCAATGGCTCCCACTGGTTCCGTAAAGACTTTCAGGTGTCTGCACAACAGGCGGGAGAGAAAGCGACTCTTCGTTTGGGATGCATCGTAGATGCAGATTCGGTCTATGTAAATGGCACATTTGTGGGGACTGTCTCTTATCAGTATCCTCCCCGTATCTACACCATTCCTGCCGGATTGTTGAAAGCCGGAAAAAATACAATAACCATACGCCTTTTCAGTTATGGCGGTCGTCCTCAATTTGTAAAGGAAAAGCCTTATAAAATCCTTTTCGGAAAAGGTCAGCCGGAAAAAGGAGAATCGGAGATCAATTTGGAGGGGAGTTGGAAATATCATCTCGGTGCTCCTATGCCCGCTGCTCCGGGACAAACGGCTTTTCATTATAAACCCACAGGACTGTATAATGCAATGATTGCTCCTTTGCTGAACTATACGGTATCCGGTGTCATCTGGTATCAGGGAGAATCGAATGTCTCACGCAGAAATGAGTATAAAGACTTGTTGACGGCTATGATTAGCGATTGGAGACAACGATGGAATAAGTCGGATATGCCTTTCTATATCATTGAGCTGGCGGATTTCCTTTCACCCACAGATAAAGGAGGACGCACTGCCTGGGCGGAATTCCGGAAAGCGCAGGCGGAAGTAGCCGATACAAATAAAAATGTTACTCTGATTAAAAATAGTGATTTAGGAGAATGGAATGATATTCATCCATTGGATAAAAAGACGCTAGGGCAACGAGTGGCAGCAGCTATCTTGATAGAAATGAATACGAAAAACAGAAAATGACCAATTTATCTATTTTATGGAGAATACAATAAAGACCAATGAAGCGAAAGGTTTCTATAAACTCTCTTGGCTTCAACGTATAGGATTCGGTTCCGGTGATTTGGCGCAAAACCTTATTTACCAGACCGTATGTATGTATCTGCTGATTTTTTATACCAATGTATATGGACTTAAACCGGAAGTGGCAGCCGTGATGTTTCTTATTGTCAGGATAGTGGATGTCCTTTGGGATCCTCTGGTGGGTGCTTTCGTCGATAAACACAATCCTAAACTAGGTAAATACCGTTCATATCTTATTTGGGGAGGAATTCCGCTGACTGGTTTTGCTATTCTTTGTTTTTGGAACGGCTTTTCGGGTTCACTGTTCTATGCCTATTTCACTTACGTTGGATTATCCATGTGTTATACATTGATTAATGTGCCTTATGGAGCACTGAATGCGTCACTTACCCGCGATACGAATGAAATCACGGTGTTGACGTCAGTGCGTATGTTTCTTGCCAATTTGGGTGGTTTGGCTGTGGCATACGGTATTCCGATACTGGTGAAGGTGTTGTCTCCCGATGGTAAAATCAATACTACTGCATCTGCTAACGCATGGTTTATTACGATGACTATTTATGCTGTTATCGGATTGGCGTTATTGATGTTCTGCTTTAGCCAGACGAAGGAGCGTGTGGTTATGGATCAGGAGGAGACATCTAAAGTAAAAGTGTCCGACTTGTGGGTAGAATTTTGTAGAAATAAACCTTTGCGTATTTTGGCGTTCTTTTTCATTACTGCTTTTGCAATGATGGCGATTGGTAATTCTGCCGGTTCATATTATATGATTTATAATGTACGTGCACCGGAGATGTTACCTTATTTCATGGCCTTGGGCTCGATACCCGCATTCATTTTCATGCCGATGGTACCTGCCATTAAACGTGCCATTGGAAAAAAGCAAATGTTTTATGTATTCCTTTCAGTCGCTATATTGGGTATGGCATTGCTGTATATTATTTCTGTGGTTCCGGTACTCAAAACGCAGATATGGTTGGTCTTTGTGGCGCAGTTCATAAAATCGACGGGAGTCATTATTGCGACAGGGTATATGTGGGCTTTGGTTCCCGAAGTAATTTCGTATGGCGAATATACTCATGGTAAACGTATTTCGGGTATAGTCAATGCTTTGACTGGTATTTTCTATAAAGCGGGAATGGCTCTTGGAGGAGTTGTACCGGGACTTGTTATGGCTTTTGTCGGATTCGACCAGACAAATGAAGTGTCACAATCACCTTTTGCCGAACAGGGAATACTGTGGCTCGTAGCCGTTATTCCGGCGTTGTTGCTTTTGGTCGCTATGTTCATTATTTCTAAATATGAATTGGAAGATAATGTGATTGACAATATAAATGAGGAGATAGAATCGCGCTGTAAAAAAGGCGAATAGATAAGATAGTAGAATGTTTATTACTCAAAAATATAACGTATGAAACTCAAACGAATAATTCTGTTATTATTGACAGTGATGTTTTCTTTTTCTTATGGAGAAGTTTTTGCGAAAGATGGAAATTCGCTGAAAAAGGCTTTGAAAAACAAGTTTTTGATTGGCGTGTCAGTGAACACACATCAAAGTTCCGGTAAGGATGTCGCAGCTGTTGAAATTGTAAAGAAGAATTTTAATTCCATCGTGGCGGAAAACTGCATGAAGTCTTCTGTCATTCATCCGAAAGAAAATAAGTATAATTTTGCGCAGGCAGATGAATTTGTCAGTTTTGGTGAGAGCAATCAAATGGCTATCATTGGTCACTGCCTGATTTGGCATTCACAATTGGCTCCTTGGTTTTGCGTAGATAAGGACGGGAATAATGTTTCTCCGGAAGTCCTGAAGAAACGGATGAAAGACCATATCACTACCATCGTGAAACGCTATAAAGGCCGTATCAAAGGCTGGGATGTAGTAAATGAAGCGATTGAAGATAATGGAGCATATCGCAAGACAAAGTTTTATGAGATTCTGGGGGAAGAATATATCCTATTGGCTTTCCAATATGCACACGAGGCCGATCCGGATGCCGAACTTTACTACAATGACTACTCAATGGCCCAACCGGGGAGAAGAGAAGCCGTCGTGAAAATGGTGAACGATTTGAAAAAACGTGGAATCCGTATTGATGCCATAGGTATGCAAGGACACATCGG
This sequence comes from Bacteroides sp. LFL-34, assembly GCF_027257075.1. NCBI lineage: Bacteria > Pseudomonadati > Bacteroidota > Bacteroidia > Bacteroidales > Bacteroidaceae > Bacteroides > Bacteroides sp. LFL-34. The sequence continues at coordinate 25,310 of NZ_JAPQKZ010000037.1, forward strand.
CATGGACTACCCGAAAATCAGTGAATTTGAGAAGAGTATGCTGGCCTTTGCCGGAACAGGAGTGAAGATAATGATAACAGAACTGGATTTGACGGTGATACCATCACCGAATCCCAATGTAGGTGCAGAAGTTTCCGCTTCCTTTGAATATAAGAAAGAGATGAATCCTTATCCGGATGGATTACCGGAAGAGGTATCGAAAGCATGGACTGAAAGAATGAATGACTTTTTCCGTCTGTTCCTGAAACATCATAACCTTATCACCAGGGTTACTCTTTGGGGAGTAGCCGATCAGAACTCTTGGCGTAATGACTGGCCGATGAGAGGCCGCACGGATTATCCGTTACTTTTTGATCGCAATTATCAGCCGAAGCCGGTAGTCGACCTGATTATCAAAGAGGCTGAAAAAACAAAATAAGTTTCTAACAGAAAAACCGAAAAAGCATGAAAACAGAAAAAAGATATTTAGTTCCCAGTGATTATATGGCTGACCCTGCCGTACATGTATTTGATGGCAAACTGTATATTTATCCCTCGCACGATTGGGAAAGTGGTATTGCTGAAAATGATAATGGCGATCATTTCAATATGAAAGATTATCACGTGTATTCTATGGATGATGTGATGAACGGTGAAATAAAAGATCATGGAGTGGTGCTTTCCACAGAGGATATTCCTTGGGCGGGCCGTCAACTATGGGATTGTGATGTGGTTTGTAAAGATGGTAAGTACTATATGTATTTTCCATTGAAAGATCAGAATGATATATTTCGTATCGGGGTAGCTGTGAGTGATAAACCTTATGGTCCTTTTATACCGGAAGCTAATCCGATGAAGGGAAGTTACAGCATCGATCCGGCTGTATGGGATGACGGAGATGGTAACTATTATATGTATTTCGGTGGATTGTGGGGTGGACAACTTCAACGTTACCGTAATAATAAAGCCTTGGAATCTGCCATTTTGCCGGAAGGAGAGGAGGAGGCAATCCCGTCGCGTGTTGCTCGTTTGAGTGAAGACATGATGGAGTTTGCCGAAGAACCCCGTGCAGTGGTAATTCTGGATGAAGACGGTAAGCCATTGACAGCAGGGGATACGGAACGCCGTTTCTTCGAAGCTTCGTGGATGCATAAATATAATGGTAAATACTATTTTTCCTATTCTACGGGAGACACTCATTTGCTCTGCTATGCAACAGGTGATAACCCTTATGGTCCGTTTACTTATCAGGGAGTCATTCTGACTCCGGTGGTAGGATGGACTACTCACCATGCTATTGTAGAGTTTAAAGGTAAGTGGTATCTGTTTCATCACGATTGTGTACCATCAGAGGGAAAGACTTGGCTCCGTAGCCTAAAAGTCTGTGAACTTCAGTATGATGCAGACGGGCGAATCATTACTATCGAGGGAAAAGATGAATAATAGAATACATTAAAACTACCGCTTCTATCTGAAAAATATGCCTAGAAATATATTTGCATTGATATTCACTATCCTTTTTTGCTTTTCTTCTATTTGGGCAGAAGATGGAAGTGCCTTGTGGCTTCGTTATGCATCGGGAGCGAAAGCGGAAATTACCAGCAAGAAACAATCACCTACATTACGTATTGCGGTTTCCGAATTACAGAACTTCTGGCAGGGAGGAATCCCGGTTACTTTGGAGGTCCGGAACAATAAAGAACTTCGTGCACTTGGAAATGAGGGATATACGATTCAGACCTCCAAAGGTGGCAGTCAAATAACGATAGCTTCTTCCGGTGAACAAGGAGTACTTTATGGAACGTATCATTTACTCCGTCTGCAAGCTACCGGACAACTACCGGAATCAGCTTTGCAATCCCTCAATATCTCCGAACGACCTGATTATCGAATTCGTATCCTGAATCATTGGGATAACTTGGATGGTACAATCGAACGCGGATATGCCGGACATTCACTTTGGAAATGGGACGAACTTCCGTCTGTTGTCTCTCCCCGTTATGAAGCCTACGCTCGTGCCAATGCTTCTATCGGCATTAATGCCACTGTAATAAACAATGTCAATGCAAGTCCTAAGATACTATCTAATGATTATTTGCAGAAAGTCAAAGTCTTGGCCGACGTTTTCCGCCCTTATGGCTTGAAAATATATCTTTCTATCAATTTCTCTTCTCCCGCAGCTTTAGGCGGTTTATCCACTTCCGATCCGTTGAATAAAGAAGTGATAAACTGGTGGAAGCAGAAAGCCAAAGAGATTTATTCTCTGATTCCCGATTTCGGAGGTTTTCTGGTGAAAGCGAATTCCGAAGGGCAGCCCGGTCCGTGTGACTACGGACGGACTCATGCCGAAGGAGCCAATATGTTTGCCGATGTGTTGAGGTCCTATCATGGCATTGTGATGTGGCGCGCTTTCGTTTATTCTCCTACCGACAGCGACCGTGCCAAACAAGCCTATCTTGAATTTGAACCTTTGGATGATAAATTTCGGGATAATGTTATTGTGCAGATCAAGAACGGTCCGATAGATTTCCAACCCCGTGAACCATTCAGCCCGCTGTTCGGAGCCATGAAAAAGACGGCAGTTATGCCCGAATTTCAAATCACACAAGAGTATCTTGGTTTTTCCAATCATCTTGCATTCCTTGCTCCTATGTGGAAAGAGTGTTTAGACAGTGATACTTATCTGCAAGGCAAAGGCTCTACCGTTGCCCGTGTGACAGATGGTTCTTTATTCTTTCATCCGCTCACGGCTATTTCCGGAGTGGCAAACATCGGTGATGATACTAATTGGTGTGGACATCCTTTTGCTCAAGCCAACTGGTATGCTTTCGGACGATTGGCATGGAAACATTCGCTCTCTTCCGAACAGATAGGAGAAGAATGGTTGAAACAAACTTTTCTTCCCGTTACCGGTGCGCAAACCGATACTCCGGCAGGAGAAGTCATTCAAAAAGAGCAGGTCGACGCTGAACTCTCCCTTCTCAACTTCCAAGTGCTTCAAAAATCGAGAGAAGCAGTAGTAGACTACATGATGCCTCTCGGCTTGCATCATATCTTTGCATGGGGACATCATTACGGACCGGAACCCTGGTGTGATATTCCCGATGCCCGCCCGGATTGGCTGCCTCCTTATTACCACCGTGCCGACAACATGGGAATAGGTTTCGACCGCAGCAGTACAGGAAGTAATGCTACCGGACAATACCATTCTCCATTATGCGAGCAACTGGACAATGTGAATACTTGTCCGGAGAATCTGCTCCTTTGGTTTCACCATGTCCCTTGGAATCATCAGATGAAGAGCGGACGTACACTTTGGGCAGAACTGTGCTACGCGTATGATCGTGGTGTAAACGAAGTGAGAAACTTTCAAAATGTGTGGGACAGGATGGAACCGTATATTGATTCCGAACGTTTTCGTGATGTGCAACACCGCCTGAAGATTCAGGCACGGGATGCTGTCTGGTGGCGGGATGCTTGTTTGCTTTACTTCCAGCAATTCAGCAGACAATCGATACCTTACGAATTGGAACGTCCCATACACGAGTTGAAAGATATGATGGAATACAAATTGGATATTACCAATTTTGAATGTCCACCTTATGGGTTTAGTAAGTAAATAAAGATATTCCTTCTACGGAACGAATAAGAATATGTTTGCAATTTGGCGTCTTTTATGATAAAATTGTTACCTTTGCGGGCAATAATAAAACAGAATAAAAGAATATGAACCAAAATACATTCTGCATGGCGGGGGGCGTAGCACGCAACCCGCTTGTGCGTTTAGCCAAACCCATCACGGCAACTATCGGAGCGAATGAACACATAGCTATTGTAGGTCCCAATGGTGGCGGTAAAAGTCTTTTTGTAGATACCCTGATCGGAAAATATCCATTGCGTGAAGGAACCGTACAATATGATTTTTCCCCCTCTGCCACCCAGACTCTTTATGATAATGTGAAATACATTGCTTTCCGTGATACCTATGGAGCTGCCGATGCCAATTACTACTACCAGCAGCGTTGGAATGCTCACGATCAGGATGAAGCTCCTGATGTTCGTGAGATGTTGGGAGAAATCAAGGACGAGCAACTACAACGCGAACTGTTTGAACTCTTCCGTATCGAACCGTTGCTCGACAAGAAAATTATTCTCCTTTCCAGCGGTGAATTACGTAAATTCCAGCTAACCAAAACCCTGTTGACTGCTCCCCGCGTGTTGATTATGGATAATCCGTTTATCGGACTGGATGCTCCTACGCGTGAACTGTTGTTTTCTTTGCTCGAACGTCTGACAAAAATGTCGTCCGTACAGATCATTCTGGTACTTTCCATGCTCGATGATATACCTTCATTCATCACTCATGTCATTCCTGTGGACAAAATGGAGGTCTTTCCTAAAATGGAACGTGAAGCCTATCTGGAAGCTTTCCGCAGTAGAGATGTGGTTACCGCTTTGGATGATTTGCAGCAACGGATTATAGATTTGCCATCTGATGGCAACAATTACGATTCGGAGGAAGTAGTAAAACTTAATAAGGTCAGTATCCGTTATGGCGACCGAACTATTCTGAAAGAACTGGACTGGACAGTCCGTCGTGGTGAGAAGTGGGCGTTGAGTGGTGAGAACGGTGCTGGGAAATCGACTCTGTTGAGCCTTGTCTGTGCAGACAATCCGCAATCGTATGCCTGTGACATCAGTCTCTTCGGACGGAAAAGAGGGACGGGAGAAAGTATTTGGGAAATCAAGAAACATATTGGTTACGTAAGTCCGGAGATGCACCGTGCTTATCTTAAAAATCTGCCCGCTATTGAGATTGTAGCCAGTGGTTTGCATGACAGTATCGGTCTGTATAAACGTCCTCAACCGGAACAGATGGCTATCTGTGAGTGGTGGATGGATATATTTGGCATTGCAGATTTGAAAGATAAACCATTCCTGCAACTATCCAGTGGAGAACAACGTTTGTCCTTGTTGGCAAGAGCTTTCGTCAAAGACCCGGAACTGCTGATTCTGGATGAACCGCTTCATGGCTTGGATACTTATAATCGTCGACGGGTAAAGAAAGTGATTGAGGCTTTCTGCCGACGCAAAGATAAGACGATGATTATGGTGACACATTATGAATCGGAACTTCCCAACACTATAACAGATCGTATTTTCTTAAAGAGAAACCGGTAAACATTGTTTTCTGATATTTATTTTGAATTTAGATTTTAGTTAATCGGATGCGTAAACCAGAAACAAGAACCTTTCCCCGGTTCTGATTCCACTCCGATTTTGCCGCCTAACTGTGTGACGATACTTTGACAGATAGGGAGTCCCAGCCCTGTGCCGGCAATAAAATTATTCAATTTCACGAATCGGGTAAAGATAGCTTCCTGCTTTTCCGGTTCGATGCCCATTCCCGTATCTTGAACCGAGAATCTGACTTCATTTCCGTTGATTCGGTAATCAATAACAATACTGCCCTCGGAAGTAAATTTCAGAGCATTCGTTACAAAATTCAGCAATACCTGATACAACCTGTTTTTGTCGCTGGTAAAAGTAAGCTCGGGCAGTTCCGGTGCTAAGAGAATCTCTACTTGCTCTGTAGCCCTTACCTGCATAGATTGTAGCAGTTCGTTGCAAAGTTGTTGTGCATCCACTTGTTCTGGGATAATGTCGAAAGTCCCTGCCTCAATCTTTGACAAGTCAAGAATATCCGAGATCAGTTGTAACAAGAGCTTGTTGTTTTCTTCAATAATCGTTGCATACAGATGTTTTTCTTCTGCATCCTCCGCTTCCTCAAGCAAACTGGAAAAGCCTACTATCGCATTGAGCGGGGTACGTATCTCATGACTCATATTCGCAAGAAAAGCAGATTTTAGCCGGTCGGCTTCTTCAGCTTTCTCTTTGGCGCCAATCAGCATCCGCTCTGTCTCTTTCAGTTCGGTAATATCAAAGTTGATACACAGCATTTCGATGATATTGTCCTGGGGCTGGTAATTCCTTACTAATACGTTAACCCGTGTCCAAGTGTAATTTCCATCTGCTCTGCGAATCCGGACATCGCGGGATAGCTTGGAACTTTCTCCTTTTATCACTTTATCCAGGAAGTCGATCATCACAGCTCGATCTTCTGGATGGAAATGGGAATGAATGCCGATGATTTCCGGCAATGGGGTACCCTCTTTTTCACCTACATTCCTGTACCAGCTTCTCAAAGCATACCCATCCCGACTCAAAGCATCGAAGTGCGCGTAACCTACTTTGGCATAATCTCCTACCAGGTCGAAAAAACTCTCGAATTCCTGAATCTTATTATAAGCAATTGTATCTTCGGTCTTGTCTACATTAATTAAGAGGTAGTTGATAGGTTCGTGATTGTGATCGTATAGAGTGGTGACTTTGGTTGTTAAGTCAATGAAACCGGTTGTACTGTTAGGCTGATAATATTTGTTGATTTTGGAAAAGTCATACCGGAATGTAAAATCTGCGTTCTCATTGTCTTTTATTTTCTGTTTTATCTCTTCCGGCAATATAGGATTCTCGAAAATGTTGACTCCCAAAATATCTTCTTTATTGGAAATACGGAACATTTCCATATCTTTTTTATTCAGGTCGACCATTTGACCGTCCTTATCATATAATTCGATGCCTACCGGAAGATTCTTATATATATTATGAAGGATCCGCTCGCTATTTTGTAGAGCCTGGTGTGCAGATGCTATATGAATTCCCTCTTGGGTTTCGGCAATTCCATATACTTTGGTGTTACCATTTTCGTCTGTTTCCTGGAAGCATGCCTTGCTACGAATCCATACATGACCTTTGGGAGTATCAAACAAGTATATTTCTTCTACAGTCTGTTGTACTTTGTCAAAAGATGGAAAAGTTGCGTATCCCTGATCTTCTTTTAGAATACGCTTGTTGAAATCTTCGAAACTGATGAGCCCGTCTTCTCCTATTCCGAGTAGTTGGGAGATAAGTTCCGAACACTTGTAAGTCTCTGCTTTCAAGTCAGCTTCCCACCATCCTATATTCGCTTTGTTCATAAGCTTTTGTAGGAATTCGCTTTCGTTTTGTTCGTTTATTTTCAAGGTATGTCTGTATTATCAGGTAGTTAGACAATAATTTGCTCGTAAAAATAATCATTTTTGTTGAATTCCACCTTAAAAAAGTAAAAGATAGTATGATTGTATCACAAGGAAAGTATGTATTACAAAGAAAATGGGCATATATGAGCAGAGTATCAATAAATTATCTTCGTGTAAAAAAAGTAATCGAAGCATTCTGTACGCGTAAAGATAAAGCGAAGATTAAATCAATGTCCAGATGAATGGAAACGGCTGGATATAGTTGTGAATCGTATCTTTCTGGAGAGAAACATAGTGTCAAAATATTAAGAGTCAGACGATGGGAATAGAATATGTCTATAACAACAAATGTATTTATATGAATTATAATCTTTTTTAATAAATAGAGTGTTTTTTGCTCCAATTGGTTATCTTTGCGCTCTATGAAACGCAAAAAGTAACTATAAATACATGAATAATAGTCAAAATGCTATAACTGTTATATACAGGGAACATTGGCAAAAACTCTATATTCATGCATATAATCTGCTGAATGATGAGGAAAGCGCAAAAGATGTGGTGAACGATGTCTTTTGTTCGGTGCTTGAGAGCAACGAACGGTTGACAACGGAAGAGGATCTGCTGCCGTTATTCTTCGTCATGGTGCGAAATCGTTGTATTGACCAAATACGTCATCAGAACGTGGTGCATAAAAATGCGGAAAGATATCTGGAAGAACTTTACAGTGGCTGGACTGTGAAAGAATACCGTGAGTATGAAGACAAGATAAACCGGATGCAGGAGAGTATTCGCCAGATGGCTCCACAAATGCGAACCGTAGTGGAAGAATTCTTCTTAAATGAAAAGAAATGTGCGGAAATCAGTGAAAAGTTACGTATTAGTGATAATACCGTTAGAACGCACATTGCCAGAGCTTTAAAGATACTCCGAAAACAATTAACCATCTTTTTTTAAAAAAAATCCTATCGGGGTGTCATCAGTTTCAGTAACCTTTACGTGTTTAATGAAACTATTGACACTATGATAGACCATTCAGATAAAAAATTAGATTATGCACTTCGTGCCATACAACATCCACAATTAAGAGAAACTGATGAATTTCTTCAGTGGATAGGTATACCTGAAAATAAAGAACTTTTCTTGGAATTAATGGCTTGTAAGGAAGCTGTGATACGTGAGAATCTGCAACGGAAACGCAAGTACAGAAAGAAAATGCGTATCTTGGCAATTGCTTCTTCTGCTGCAGCTGTCTTGATACTGGCTTTTCTGATTCCTTCTTTGCTTCCTTCCACTTCTTTACCTGCAGAACAGCCGATACGTTTTTTTGCTGCGAACAACAATGATGAACATGTGGTCCTACAAATGGATGGTCGTAGTGAACAGCAGTTATTGACAGACAGTGTGATGGATGTGAAAGACTGGAAAACTGTCTCGGCAGACACTGTATGCTGTCAGACTTTGACTACACCACGTGGAAAAGATTTTCTGCTGGTACTGGCTGATGGGACTAAGGTATGGCTCAATGCTGAAAGTCGTTTGCGCTACCCTGTGGCATTTCATGGAAAAGAACGACGTGTGGAACTAGAAGGGGAGGCTTGCTTTGAAGTGGCAAAAGATGCCGAACATCCGTTTATTGTATGTGCTAATGGCATGAATACCATGGTGCTGGGAACTAAATTCAACGTGCGTTCCTATACTGTTGAAGATCGTCATGTAACTTTGGTGAATGGTAAGGTGCAGGTTACAAACACAGTTAACAATAAGTCGGTAACATTACGTCCGGGACAGGATTTGACCTATACGGAAACCGGAGAGGAAAAAGTATCAGAAGTGAATATCGCTACATATACAGCCTGGACAGAGGGAATGTTCTACTTTGAGGATGTGCCGTTGGAAGAAATCATGGGTGCTTTGGGAAGATGGTATAATGTGAATATCGATTTCGAGCGGCGCGAATTGTATCATATCAGGTTGAACTTCTGGGCTAATAAAAATACCCATTTGGATGAAGCATTGGAACTGCTGAATAAGTTGGAGAAAGTGCAGGTAGACTATCAGGACGGAACCATTACGATCAAACAGATTTAACTATACAAATACAACTCTTATGAAAAAGCAACAAATTACATTATTAGAAAAAAGAACTAAAAGAAAGCTTGTATGGATGAAAACTGCCTTTCTATTGCTGGTGCTCACAGCAGCAACCTTGCAAGGATGGGCGCAGAATGCAGAAAACAGGCAGATTTCTTTAGAGATGAAAAACGAACCGCTCGGTTCGGCCTTGAAGCAGTTCAGCAATGTATCTGGTTATAAGGTGAATTTTCCCAGTGAAGACGTTGCACCCTATCGTGTAACTGTGAGTATATATCAGATGTCTCCTTTTGCAGCACTTCAGAAGATGCTGGAAGGAAAGCCTTTTGAGTATGATGTGAAACAAAATTTCATCACTGTCCGTAAAGTGAAAACTACCTCGACAACTGCTTCAGGCAAGTTCAGAAATGTTGGAGGTCAGGTAGTGGATGAAAGTGGTGATCCCTTGCCGGGAGCAAATGTAAAGGTGCTTAACAGTCCCTTTGGTGCTATTACGGACGCAGAGGGAAACTTTACTTGTAGAGTTCCGGTCGATGTACATACATTGGAAGTGTCTTTCGTTGGTATGCAGTCGGAAAAGGTTTCTGTTAAAGACCGTAACAACGTCAGGGTGATAATGCATGAGGACAAGCAACAGTTGGGTGATGTTATTGTGACTGGTTATCAGCGTATTAGCCGTGAACGTTCTACTGCCGCTTTCGGTTTTGTTGATTCCGAGCAACTGAACAGACAGATGCACAGTGATCTGGCCTCATCTCTGGAAGGGCAAGTAGCTGGTTTGCGTATGAATATCAATTCGAATACGGGTGATATGAGTCCTATTCTTCGTGGGGTAGGTACATTCTCGCATGATGTGGGAACAGAACCACTGATTGTTGTGGACGATATGCCAACCAATTTGAGATTGAGCGAGATAAATCCGTATAATGTAGAGAGTATCACTGTTCTGAAAGATGCTGCCGCTGCCAGTATTTATGGTGCTTTGGCAGCCAATGGCGTTATTGTGGTAGCCACGATGCGGGCTAAAAAAGAAGGTGCGCACGTGAGCATTAATGCAGACTGGTTTATCACTACCAAACCAAATTTCAAGAGTTTGAATTTAGCTTCAACAAGTGATATTATTGATTATCAGACAGCTGTTTTTGATGCCAATGTAGCGGAAAAAGGAAGTGCGGCGAATTTTTTATCTTCTTTTGAGTATAATTATTACAATCCCTTGTTTCAGCTTTATCTGGATCAGGCCAATGGGGATATTACCAGTGGTGAAGTAAATGCTACGTTGAGGCAATGGCGCAATAATGATTATTATAAAGAATATCGTGATAACGCTTGGCGTACGGCTATAACCCAGCGCTATAATGTAACCGTATCACAGAAAGCCGGAAATAGCAACCATCTCCTTTCTTTCAATTATGAAAAGGATAGTCAGCGCGTTATCAGTGGCAAAAGTAATAAAATTTCTTTATACTATAAATCGAATTATGCGGTTACAAACTGGCTGAACCTGAATGCCGGAGTGGATGTACGTATGGGACGTAGTTATACCCCGAATAGCGGTTATACTAGCTACACCCTGCAACAGCGATATGAACGGATATTGGATGCCGATGGTAACCATTATACTTCTCCTTACGTGAATGTGGATACATCTCCTTCCTATAATGGGAGTGTTGTAAGAAAAGCTGAAGGTGTCTCACCTTATAGAACGTTTGGTTTCAATGTACTTGATGCATTGGAGGAAAGCATAACAAAGTCACATGATGTTAGTATTCGTCCGTTTGTAAGTTTACAGGCTCGTTTCCTGAAAATGTTCAAATACAACTTCATGTATCAGTATGAATGGAATAAAGATAAGAGTGAACTATTTGAGTCGGAAAATACTTATGTAATGCGTATGCTACATAACAGTATGGTTGATACAAATGGAAAAGCACAATTGCCGCAAGGGGGACGTTTTTCTCAGACAGAAGTTGAAAGTAAGCGTTACACGGTACGAAACCAAATAGACTTTGATAAAACTTGGAAGGACCATGCAGTAACTGCCATTGCCGGTCTGGAATTTCGTGAAAATAAGATTCCGACACCTGCCCGCCAATTGTTGTATGGCTACGATCCGCAAACATTAACTTCTGATTTTATGAATTGGCAAGCCTATCGTGACGGTGTAGGAACCAGTGCTCTTTCTGACAGAACGATTACTTTATCGGGGCTGTCTGCTACTTTGCACGAGTCACGCCATCGTTATGCGTCTTTTTATGCAAATGCAGGATACTCTTATCTGTCACGTTATAATCTTTCCGGAAGTATTCGTTGGGATCAAGCCGATTTGTTCGGGCTCGATATACGTAATCAGCGCCATCCTTTGTGGTCAGTCGGTGCGTCTTGGATTCTGTCGGAAGAATCATTCATGAAAGAGATTTCCTGGCTGGATTACCTTAAACTACGTATGACGTACGGTATTAACGGTAATGTAGATCAAGCTTCGACTACCTATTTTGTTGTAAAGAAAAAAACACAGAGCAATCCCATCAAAACGACTTATCTGACTTACGAGGATGATGATCTGCCGAATCCGAAGCTTCGCTGGGAGAAAACGGCTACTTACAATATAGGATTAGATTTCCGTCTTTTCAAGAATCTGATAAGTGGTACTCTGGAGTATTATAATCGTCACTCATCTGATTTGTTGGTACGCCGATATATGGATCCGACTTTAGGAGCTGGCTCACGTGTAGTAAATAATGGTGAGATGCGTAATCGTGGTGTAGAGCTTTCCCTTTCAGCCAATATCATACGTAAGAAAGACTGGAACTTCGCTGTAGATTTTAACTTTGACTATAATAAGAACAAAATGTTGAAAGTCGATCATAGTGAATCTGATAATGCGAGCCTCTTTATAAAGAGTCCGCTGAATTATTTTATGGAAGGTACTAGTTATAATACGTTATGGGCTTACCGTATACATCGTATCGAGAATGGATATCCGGTAGCAGTGGATAAAGATGGAAATGATCTGGTGAAATTTAATGAAGACGGCACGGTAGCCAGTATCACTTCTGGTTCTTCGCTCAAAGGTACTGATGACTTGGTGAACCTTGGTTCGCTGACTCCGAAATTCAGCGGGTCAGTGGGGTTAAGATTCAACTATAAGAATTTTGATTTGAATGCATTCTTTGTGTATGCTGGTGGTAATAAGCTGCGTAACAGTGTATTAAAAATGGATGACCAGTTAGGTACTCAAACCTTGAAAGGAATTGCCAACCGTTGGACTGCGGATGATTCGAATGCACAGGTACGTATGTGCCTCGATATACCGGCACAGGTGAAAACTTATGCCAGCACTTTCCAAGATTGGTGGCAATACGGTGACATCAATGTGAAAGATGCAGGTTATGTAAAATTGCGTAGCTTGAGTGTAGGGTATAACTTACCGTTTACGGTTTGCCAACACCTCCGCCTCTCTTCTCTGAAAGTGAAAGTGCAGGTAAATAATCTGTTTACCTGGTGTAAGGCAGGAAGTGATATTGATCCGGAAAGCTATGGAATGAATGACGGTACACGTGGCATCGCTTCTCCCAAGACTTACTCCATCGGATTATCAACAAGTTTCTAACCATTTAAAAGATATAAGATATGCGTAAATTACTTTATATATTGCCAGTTATTCTCATATTGGGTTTTGCAGCCTGTGAAAACTATGTGGATATTACTCCTACAGGCAAGAAAACGGTGGATTCTACTGATACTTATTATGAATTGATAGCCCTGCCCAACCGGGCCTACCATCCGGCAGCTTTTGCCTTGTTGAGCGATAATGTCTGGTCGAAAGAATCGAATATCATAGGTAATGAATTTATTTCATGGGATGGTATTAACATGACTTTTAATGAGGCAGCTAACCGGAAAGAGCTAAGTGATAACAATTTATATGAAAATTGTTATACATATATCCTACGGTCAAATATCGTAATTTCATTGGTTGATGCTAGTCTGGGTGATAAAGATGTTAAGGAATTGGCAAAAGCGGAAGCAAAGATCATGCGTGCCTGGGATCACTTTATTCTGATAAATACATTTGCGAAAGCATATAATCCGGAAACTGCAGCCACTGACGGTGGAGTTGCTATCATTGATAAATATGATTTGGAGGCTACTCCAACCAAATCTACGGTTGCTCAAGTATACGATTTTATTATTAAGGATATAGAAGAAGCGCTTCCTTATTTACAGGAAGAGCCGGTGAATGTATATCATCCGTCAAAAGCTTTTGGATATGCGTTGGCTGCCCGTGTTTATCTGTTCCATCGAGATTGGAAAAAAGCGAAAGAAGCTGCCGAAGAATCATTGAAGTTGAATAATACCCTGATTGATTATATTGATTTGGGAGCTAAAGGAGGTCCGACTAAGGTTACTACTTATGCCAAAGGCGGTAACCCGGAAGTGCTGAACTATGCTTATATGGGTGGTCCTACTGAAGTTTTGGCCTTTTGTTATGGTATGCTTAGCCCGGAGATGGTACAACTTTTCGGGCAGAATGATGAACGTTTGAACCAATTCTTTAAAACGAGTGACAACAGTATATACTACTTTGACGAAGGTTCAGGAGCTGCTTTGTGGAATACTTCGATTACTTATTCTAAGTTTCAGCCTATGTCTGTGGGAATGCGTACTGCCGAAGTTTACCTGATTCTGGCAGAAGCGAAAGCACGGCTGAAAGATATACCGGGAGCTGTTCAAACATTGAATCAGTTGCGTGAAAAACGAATCAAGGGAGCCGAAGCTGTATTGCCGGAACCTGCTACCGAACGTGCGATGGTGCAGGCAGTCATTGATGAGCGCCGTAAGGAGTTAATCTCCGGATTTAGTCGCTTCTGGGATTTGAAACGATACAATACGGAAGCTGATTACGCAAAGACAATCACCCGTACTTTTCCGCTGGTATCTACGGATGTCGAGAAAAAGACATATACGTTGAAGCCGGATTCACGGTTGTATATCATTCCATTCCCGTTGGCTGCCCGTGAAAAAAATCCGAACCTGACAATGAACACTAACGAATAAAAAAAATAAAGAGAAAACTATGCGAAAGATTTTGATGATGGCTGTGTTGGCGTTCCTGTCCTTGCAAGGTGTGGGAGCTCGTGCCAGTGGTATATCTCTTCTGGAAAGTGGAAAGAAGAAACTGGTAGCACAGGAAGATACGGTCAAGAAAGACACTGTTAAGAAAGTAACGGCTTATGAAAAACTGTTGAAAGATGGAGGAAGTGAATGTGAGGGTATGTTTACGGTACGCCACATCAAAGATAACTGGTATTTTGAAGTGCCGGATACTCTTTTAGGACGGTTGTTGTTGGCTGTGACCCGGTTTAAAGCAGTGCCACAGGGTTTCAAAATGCTTAGCGGAGAAGAGGTGAACCGGAGCGTTGTTTATTGGGAACAGCATGATGATAAGACTCTCTTTTTACGCGAATATGTGCAATCACAGTTTGCCCGTCCGGGTGATAACATTGCCGAGGCATTGAAACAATCGACTGTAGATCCTGTAATCTATAAATTTGATGTAATCGGTAGAAATCCGGAGACTCAGGCACAGCTCATTGATGTATCAAAACTCTTTTTAGGTGATAATAAATTGTGTGGCTTTACCTCAAGCGACCGTTCCATTCTTGGCATCGGTACTTTAGCCCAGGACCGCACATTTATGGATACGATAAAAACTTATCCTATCAACGTGGAGGCAGTGACTTTGCGTACTTATAGTATTAGTGCTGGTAGACTACCGGCTGCACAGACTGGTTCGGTGACTGTGAAACTGAATACAAGCATCGTGATGTTACCCAAAGAACCGATGCAGCCACGGTTTGCCGATGACCGGGTGGGATTTTTCCAAAACTCGTTGACCGAATTTTCGGACGACCAGCAGACTACCGATCGTGGAGCCATCATCCAGCGCTATCGGTTGGAACCGAAAGATCCGGAACGTTACCGTCGGGGACAACTCTCCGAACCGAAAAATCCCATTATCTACTACATTGATCCGGCAACACCGAAGAAGTGGATACCTTATCTTAAAGCAGGTGTCGAAGACTGGAATACAGCATTTGAAGCTGCCGGATTCAAGAACGCTATAATAGCTAAAGAATGGCCGAACGATCCCAATATGAGTTTGGACGATGCGCGTTATAGTGTGATACGTTATCTATCCTCCGAAACGGAGAATGCTTACGGTCCGCGTATTGTCGATCCGCGTAGTGGAGAAATTATGGAAAGTCATATTTGTTGGTATCACAACGTAATGAACTTACTCAAAAAGTGGTATATGGTGCAGTGCGGGCCACTGGATAAGCGCGCACGCACGATGACTTTTGACGACAAATTAATGGGCAGTCTGATTCAGTTTGTCTCTTCACATGAAGTGGGGCATAGTATCGGCTTACGGCACAATATGGCAGCCAGTTCGGCTACTCCGGTAGAGAAACTGCGTGATAAAGCTTGGGTAGAAGCCAATGGTCATACGGTATCAATCATGGATTATGCGCGGTTCAATTATGTAGCCCAACCGGAAGATCGGATTTCCGAAAAAGGATTGTTCCCTCGTATCGGTGTTTATGACAAATGGGCTATCCAATGGGGATATCGCTATCGTCCGGAATTTAAGGATCCTTATAAAGAAAAGACGTATTACGTGCCGAAGTAACCAAAAAACTGCGGGGAGATCATCGCTTGTGGTTTGTTGGTGATGAAGGAAAGGGATTTGATCCCCGTAGCCAGAGTGAGGACTTGGGCGACAATAATATGAAAGCCAATGAATACGGTATAAAGAACCTGAAAAGAGTGATGGAAAACATACTGACCTGGACAGCACAGCCTGACGGAGAGTACACTGACTTAACCACCATTTATAATTCGGTTCGTGCCCAACATCTGAAGTATACCCTGCAAGTGCAGAAGAACATAGGAGGACGCTATACCAATAATTTGCCGGATCTCAAAGTGCATGATTATCTGCCACGCAGTTTGCAGAAAGAAGCTGTTGAATGGTTGGGACGCAATTTGTTTGTAGCTCCGCTCTGGCTCTATCCTGATGAAGTGGTGAGTCGTACCGGAGTCAAGCCGGTGGATGAGATTCGTGACCGCCAAAGCTCTGTTGTAGCTTTGCTACTTGCACCGGGAATGTTGTATAATATTTACTCAACCTCATTGTGTTCTTCGGAATCGTATGCACTCGATGATTATTTGAACGATGTATTTACTGCAATATGGAAACCGTTGAATGATCCCAGTGAACTGGAGAATAATTTCCGCCGTCAGTTGCACCGGACTTATCTGGGGTTTGTCGAAGGAATGATTAAACCTAGTAGCAAAGATGGTGCCAATGCAAATCTGGCAATCAGCCGTTCTGATATTCAGCTTTTTGTAGAACAGCATTTAGATAAGATTGAAGAGTCAGTAAAAGAGCAACTTGCTGCTTCTAAGGAGGGAGATCTCAATTACCGGCATTATGCGGCATTGCTGCGCAACGTTCAGAAAATAAAAGAAGGATATTATGGAAAAGATGCTGATACGCGGTCTTCTGATAAATAGCTTTGAGGAAAACGAAGAATAGAAAAAATAGAAAAGTAGAACAGATTTTCTTGTATATATAAACTCTCTCTTATTACTTTTACAGACTTACTCTTCTCTAATGATAACCTTGCTTTGATGAATCATCATCCATAATGCAAGCTTAGAATTAGAGGAGGGTATTTTTTTATATCCCTGATTACTGCATCCCGCTTCTTTGTAGAAAGAATCATTATTTCTGGGTATTGACAACTATTTATTTTCTAGTGAACTTTGTGAAGAAACAATCTGTTGTATATATAAAAAGAAGAAAGGAGAATTTTAGAAATGAAAAAGATAGTATTACTTCGTCACGGAGAGAGTGCATGGAATAAAGAAAATCGTTTTACGGGCTGGACAGATGTAGATCTGACAGAAAAGGGAGTTGCCGAAGCTGAAAAAGCCGGAGAGACATTGAAAGAATATGGTTTCAATTTTGATAAGGCTTATACTTCCTATTTGAAGCGTGCGGTGAAAACCTTGAACTGTGTTCTCGATAAGATGAATCTGGACTGGATACCTGTAGAGAAAAGCTGGCGCTTGAATGAAAAGCATTATGGTGAATTGCAGGGATTGAATAAAGCCGAGACTGCCGAGAAATATGGAGAAGAACAAGTGCTAGTGTGGCGTCGTAGCTATGATATAGCTCCCCATCCTCTTTCAGAAAGTGATTTGAGAAATCCCCGTTTTGATTACCGTTATCATGAAGTACCCGATGCGGAGTTGCCTCGTACTGAATCGTTGAAAGATACCATTGAACGTATTATGCCTTATTGGGAAAGTGATATATTTCCTAGTCTGAAAACAGCTCATACGCTGTTGGTGGTCGCTCATGGCAATAGTTTGAGAGGCATCATCAAGCATCTAAAAAACATCTCCGATGAAGATATTGTCAAGCTGAATCTACCTACGGCTGTGCCTTACGTATTTGAGTTTGATGAAAACCTGAACGTTGCTAATGACTATTTCCTGGGAAACCCGGAAGAGATCAAAAAACTGATGGAAGCAGTAGCCAATCAGGGAAAGAAAAAATAGAAAAGTTACACATTAAAAAAAGAAGTTATGAGTAAAGTAGTAGAATTATTAAGAGATAAGGCCTGTTATTACCTGGACCACACTTGCGAAACCATTGATAAATCATTGATTCATGTTCCGTCTCCCGATACAATAGATAAAATCTGGATTGATTCGGACCGGAGCATCAGAGTATTGAACAGTCTGCAAACGTTGTTGGGACATGGCCGCCTGGCAAATACCGGTTATGTGTCTATACTTCCTGTCGATCAGGACATCGAACATACTGCCGGAGCATCGTTTGCCCCCAATCCGATCTATTTCGATCCGGAAAATATCGTAAAACTGGCTATTGAAGGAGGCTGTAATGGAGTAGCTTCTACCTTTGGGATTCTTGGATCCGTAGCACGTAAATATGCCCATAAAATACCTTTTATCGTTAAGTTGAATCACAATGAATTACTTTCTTATCCTAACAGTTTCGACCAAGTATTGTTTGGTACCGTTAAAGAAGCCTGGAATATGGGAGCAGTAGCGGTAGGCGCCACTATCTATTTCGGTTCGGAACAGAGTCGCCGTCAGCTCGTGGAGATAGCCGAAGCTTTTGAATATGCTCACGAACTGGGGATGGCAACCATTCTTTGGTGTTACCTGCGCAATAATGATTTCAAGAAAGGTGCTGTCGATTATCATGCTGCCGCCGACCTGACAGGACAGGCCGACCGTTTGGGAGTGACTATCAAAGCTGATATTGTGAAACAGAAACTTCCGACTAATAATGGTGGCTTCAAAGCTATCGGTTTCGGAAAGATCGACGAGCGTATGTATACCGAACTTGCTTCCGAACATCCGATTGACCTTTGCCGCTACCAGGTAGCCAACGGCTATATGGGACGCGTTGGTTTGATTAACTCCGGTGGAGAATCTCACGGTTCTTCCGATTTGCGTGATGCCGTCATTACAGCTGTAGTCAACAAACGTGCAGGAGGTATGGGATTGATTAGCGGACGTAAAGCGTTCCAGAAACCAATGAACGAAGGGGTGGAATTATTGAATACTATTCAGGATGTATATCTTGATTCGTCAATAACGATTGCATAATCAGAGATGAATGGAAATAAATTATTATCTTTGACTATTAGATCGTTAACCATTAAAAATTAAGAATATGAAATTTTTTATTGACACAGCTAATTTGGAGCAAATTCAGGAGGCTTATGACCTCGGAGTACTTGACGGAGTGACTACCAACCCTTCGCTGATGGCGAAAGAAGGTATCAAAGGAACGCAGAATCAGCGTGAACATTATATCAAGATATGTAAGATTGTCAACGGAGATGTCAGTGCCGAAGTGATAGCAACCGATTATGAAGGAATGATTCGTGAAGGTGAAGAACTTGCCGCGCTCAATCCGCATATTGTAGTAAAAGTCCCCTGTATTGCCGATGGCATTAAAGCGATCAAACATTTCACGGAAAAGGGAATCCGTACTAACTGTACATTAGTCTTTTCAGTAGGACAGGCATTACTGGCAGCTAAAGCCGGAGCTACCTATGTTTCGCCTTTTGTCGGTCGTCTGGACGATATTTGTGAAGATGGAGTAGGGCTTGTGGGAGATATTGTACGTATGTATCGTACCTATGATTACAAGACACAAGTGCTCGCTGCTTCTATCCGCAATACGAAACATATTATCGAATGTGTGGAAGTGGGAGCAGACGTTGCTACTTGTCCGTTGAGTGCTATCAAGGGTTTATTGAATCATCCGTTGACGGATTCGGGATTGAAGAAGTTTCTGGAAGACTATAAAAAAGTCAATGGTTGAGTAAGTAATGAAACTTGCAGTATATTAAAATTTTTAGGCACGGATTATTTGCTCAGGTCTTAGAATTCCGTGCCTAAAGAATATTTGTTTTTTCGGGTAGCTGCTCATTACTCTTTTTTCCGTTCCTGTTTTCTCTTCTCCTTATATTGAGTTGGCGTTTCTCCTGTATATTGTTTGAAAGCCGTACTGAAATAGCGTGAAGTAGTGAAGCCGACCTTCTCGGCAATTTCCGTGAACGACATGTCCGTACTGGTGATTAATGTGATCGCTTTCTCCATCCGGAATTTATTAATGTAATCATTGGCTCCCATATCGGTCAGAGCTTTTAGCTTATTGTAAAGGGAAGCCCGGCTCATACCTATCTCCTTGCAGATAAAAGTGACGTCCAGATTGCTGCTATCCAGATGTTCCTGAATAATTTTATTCAGTTTCAGCAGAAATGTTTCATCTGCCTGGCTGAAAGTGCTCTCTTCCGGCGCAGGGACTAATCCTGTATTCAAATATCTTTTCTTGATAGATTCGCGGTTTTTCAATCGGTTGCGAATGATTTCCATTAGCATTTCTATCTCAAAGGGCTTAGTCAGATAAGCGTCCGCCCCGTTCTTGTAGCCACTCAACTGACTTTGTTTATCATCTCTTGCTGTCAGCAGAATGATAGGAATGTGACTGATCGTAATATCTTCCTTTATATTTTTGCAAAGTTCATATCCATTCATTCTCGGCATCATCACGTCACTGACGATAATATCCGGAGCATGATTTCTGGTCAGTTGAAGGGCTTCCACACCATCGGAAGCAATCACTACCCGTTTGAAATATTCTCCCAGTGACTTTTTCAGAAAATCCGTCAAATCCGGATTGTCATCCACCACTAGAATACTGTAAGGACTCGTATCGAACGTATTTTCCTCCGGTAACTGTTCTTTGCTATCATCGTTCATCAATTCGTTCAGATATGCCTTCGGCTGACAGACGATCTCTTCCGATTGTTGTCTCAAGGGTAGTTCAAAGAAGAATGTTGCACCAGCTTCCTGATTATCCCGTGCACCGATGGAGCCTCCGTGTAGTTCTACCAGAATCCTGGAATAAGATAATCCGATACCTGTGCCGCTTTGCTCTCCTGTACCTTGATAGAAACGGGTGAAGAGTTTTTGTGTATTTACTTGTTTCAATCCGTTTCCCCGGTCAATGATGGAGATACGTACGCTATTTTTCTCGGAAAGCAACTCCGATGTAATTGTTATTTCTGCATCTTGTGGACTGTGTTTCAAGGCATTGATAAGCAGATTGCTTAGAATAATCTCACACTTATCTTTATCGAAACTTACAGTATTGACCTGTGGGTCAAGCTGATAGCGGATACGGACGTTTTTAGCTTCACCTTCGCTGACGAAATCTTGGGATACATGTTCAATCCATTGATTGAGAGCATACGGCTGTATCTGCAATTTACTTTCCCCAACCTCCATTTTGCGTACATCGAGTACCATATTAATAAGGTTTTTCATTCGCTGTGACTGGCGATAGATTGCTTTTATAGGTAAATATTGTGTATCTTCGGCAGAAAGCGATTTCAGTATCCGGCTAAGCGGTGCGTGTATGAGCGTTAAAGGTGTGCGCAGCTCATGACTGATATTAATAAGGAAACGTACTTTTTCTTCATATACCTGTTGTTCATGTTCCTTCATTGCCCATTTCAGTTTTTCTTCCTTACGCTTTAGAGTTCTTCGGAAAGTTTCAATAATAGCGGCAGCAGTAAGAACGGTACAGCTAAGAATAAACCACCATGTCCGATACCAGGGAGGGAGAATGGTTAGTTCCAGTACTTCCTGACTGGGAATCCAACTGCCATCTTTAGCTGTACATGAAGCCATAATCTTATAACTTCCCGGAGGAAGTGAACGTATAGCCAGTTCGGGATTGTACGATTCGATTTGCTGGTCATTCAGCCCTTCTATCTGGTATCTGTACACTTTCTGTCGGAAAATGTCCTTCTCTTTCGACATGATCCGGATAGTGATATTACTGTTCCAGGGAGCGGAGATCCCTGTTGGTCGATTGGTTAATTCGTTATTCACGGATTCTCCATTGATGATGACATCGGATAATTGGAGTTGGGGAAGTTCAGAAGTTGTTAATGGTATTTTGCAGTTAATGTGCAGTAAACCTTTTACTCCACCCATATAGACGTCTCCCTGCATACTTAACAGGCGGGGTTTGGAAAGATATTCGTTCTGGATTACGCCGTCTGATTCGCCGAATAGAACGAACTTTTTTTCTTTGATAAGCCAAGCGAAAAGCATGCTGTCAGCTCCTATCCATACTTTTCCTTGCTGGTCGCATACGATCAAAGTGATTTCACTAAATAGAGAGGTCGGGATCGG
The DNA here is from genome assembly GCF_027257075.1 of Bacteroides sp. LFL-34. NCBI lineage: Bacteria > Pseudomonadati > Bacteroidota > Bacteroidia > Bacteroidales > Bacteroidaceae > Bacteroides > Bacteroides sp. LFL-34. Next base: position 47,284 of record NZ_JAPQKZ010000037.1, read on the forward strand.
AGTCTGTATTTTGGTGGCGGGATTGTAGTGTACCAATCCGTAATTGTTCCCAATCCAGAAGTTTCCCTCTTCGTCTCTTGAAACGGAGTTGATGGTCGTGTCTTTCCAGCATCTGTATAGGGCTTTCAGCCGGTTTGTATGGTTGTCCAGTTCATATATGTGCTTCGTATCATTTAGATAAGTGGTGTTCCTATAATTGCCGATTGGCAGGAGAGCACCGATAATATCTTGTTCTTCCTGTTCTATAGCGGTACTGAAAGTACGTGTATTCAAATCATATATATAGATATGTTCTCCAAGGAACAGAATGCTGTGATGAGTGTTCCGGAGTAGATTTACAGCCTTGCCTCGATTGCATAAGAGTGCTGTTGTTTCAGCGTCGACAATGGTGAAAGGTTGTTTTTCTCCAGTTGCCGGATTGAAAATAAATACTCCTTGTGAGAAAATAGAAATTAATAATTTACCGGGAGTAAACTGACAAATAGAGGCAACTTTGTCTTCCCAGGTTGAGGGATAATGAGTAAATTTCTCTGTGAGCGGATTAAAGTTGTTGATACCTCCTCCGTCCGTGCCTACCCAGATTTGATCTTGAGATTCCTGGAAAAGACTTAGAACGGTATTGTTGCTAAGTCCCCGGTCGTTGCCGGGTGGTACGTCTGTATATGTTTTCATGGAAACTTCCCGGATGCTGATTAGTCCGTTGCGGATGCTGCCTGCCCATATATTGTTGTTGTAGTCGTTGTATAGGCATAAGATAGAGTTGGCGGGAAGTGAATAGTTGTCACTTCCGGGCACATGTTCCAGCAGAGAAAAATGTCCGGTTTCCGGGTCGAGAATATTAATGCCTCCTCCGTCTGTTCCAATCCAGATTTCTCCTTCCCGTTCGGCGAGACTTAGTACAACATTGTTACTTAGAGAAGAGTTGTGGGTAGTATATGTAGCCAGTAGTTTACCGTCGTGTGTCAGGCAGTTCAGCCCTCCGTTGTAAGGGGCTACCCAGATTCTTTTTTGTGAGTCTATGAGTACGTTCATTATTTCCTTTCCGCAATCGAAAGGAGGACGGCGGCATTTTCCGGTATTCAGGTCGAGCAGGAGTAGTCCTTGCCAGCGACTACAACAAAGTAATGTTCGTTTATCCCATAGACTTAGCAGAGTCACATTATAATTGGGCTCTAGGTCAAACGTTTGCAGGAGGCGGAAAGTGGCATCCTGATAATTATAGAAAAAGATTTTATTTTTCGAACCGAATAACACTCCATCATCAGTCAGGCAGACGGAATAGGCGATGATATTATTTCCTGTTTCATCAGTCGGTATAAGAAAGTCATCGCTTTGCCGCTGATAACGTGCCACTCCCTTATCTGTCAGAATCCATATATTGTTTTGTACATCTTCTATCAGCTGGTAGATTAAATTGTGAGGAATGGAATGAGGGTTGTTTGACTGATGGACATACTTTTTAAGTTCATGTCCGTCATATCGTCCCAGTCCGGAGCGGGTTCCAATCCATACAAAACCTTGTTCATCCGTTAAGATGCATCGTACGGTAGAAGGCAGTCCGTCTTTTAGTGAGATTTGCTTATAGTAATAATGACCGGCTTGAAGAGGGGAGATGCCGATAAACAGTGCGATAAATGCGATGCATAGTAGTAAAAAGGTCTTTCTTCTCATGAGATTAGGTCAGTTAAACTAAAACAAAGATAATACATTCGGATGAATGTTTGTTGAAAAGCAAACTTATTTTGTATTCCTTCAGGTAAAAGAGTTATATATAGTTGCTTTTTTCTATTTAATTTTGTATCTTTAAAGCTTTCCGTCCTTCTAAAGATAAGTTGTCCCCTTGTAATGGGATAATAGTCATCTTATAGGGTGCTATTTATCACTTTACAAAATGATTATTGTCACCTTATAAGGGGATGACTACTCGACTGCATAAACTATTATAAATTTCTGTACTGAAAATCTTTAATCTCTGCACTGAAAATCCTTGAATACAATGAGAATTGCTAATTCTTCATCTTATATTCATAGGGAGCCATTCCAACAACTTTTTTAAATAACCGGCTTATTGGAAGTAAAGGCCTGTACACAGCAGATTAGGTAAAGTAGCCGGTTTTTATCAGCGGGAAGATAGTATTATTTAGCTAGATTCTCTATCTTTGCTCGAAAATATACGACTATGATTACCGAAGAACTACAGAAACTTTATCAGTCATATACGGGCGTTCCCGCTGAAAACATAACAGAATTACCGTCTTCCGGTTCCAACCGCCGTTATTTTCGGCTGACGGGTATAGAAACATTGATTGGAGTTTACGGAGCTTCTATCGATGAGAATGAAGCATTTCTTTATATGGCAGGACACTTCCACAAATGTGGACTGCCTGTTCCCGAAGTGCGCATCGTTTCGGAAGATAAGACCTATTATTTGCAGGAGGATTTGGGCGATACTCTGTTGTTCCATGCCATAGAGAAAGGACGTGCTACCAGCGTCTTTTCAGAAGAGGAAAAAGAGTTGCTTCGCAAAACGATTCGTTTGCTTCCTGCCATTCAGTTTGCCGGGGCCGATGGATTTGATTTTTCCCGTTGTTATCCTCAACCGGAGTTCAATCAACGTTCCATTTTGTGGGATTTGAATTACTTTAAATATTGCTTCCTGAAAGCTACCGGTATGGAGTTTCAGGAGGATAAACTGGAAGATGATTTCCAGAAAATGAGTGATGTCTTGCTTCGTAGTTCTTCCGCTACTTTTATGTATCGTGATTTTCAGAGCCGTAATGTGATGATAAAAGATGGCGAACCATGGTTTATCGACTTTCAGGGCGGACGCAAAGGCCCGTTCTATTATGACATAGCCTCTTTCCTGTGGCAAGCGAAAGCGAAATATCCCGATAGTCTTCGTAAAGAACTGCTGCAAGAGTATATGGAAGCTCTTCGCAAATACCAACCGATTGACGAATCCTATTTTTATAGCCAGCTTCGTCACTTTGTCCTTTTCCGTACGCTGCAAGTGCTGGGAGCTTATGGTTTCCGTGGTTACTTTGAAAAGAAACCGCATTTTATCCAAAGTGTTCCTTATGCCATCGAAAACCTGCGTGAATTGTTGAAAGAAGAATATCCGGAATATCCGTATCTCTGTAACGTTTTGCGAGAGCTTACCGGACTGAAACAATTTACGGACGATCTGAAAAAGCGGCAGTTAACCGTCAAAGTAATGAGTTTTGCCTATAAGAAAGGAATTCCTGATGACTCTACCGGCAATGGAGGAGGTTATGTATTCGACTGTCGCGCCGTGAATAATCCCGGTAAGTATGAGCGTTACAAACCTTTCACCGGACTGGATGAACCTGTAATCACTTTCTTGGAAGAAGATGGAGAAATACTCCGTTTCCTCGATCATGTCTATGCTTTGGTGGATGCCTCCGTGCAACGTTATATGGAACGCGGATTCAGCAATTTGTCCGTCTGCTTCGGTTGCACCGGCGGACAGCATCGTTCTGTTTATTCTGCCCAGCATCTGGCAGAGCACCTGAATCAGAAATTTGGTGTGAAAGTCGAACTGGTGCATCGGGAACAGAATATCGAACATACGTTTGAGGCAACAATCTAAGAAGAGTAAATATTAAAGAAGAAAGTAACCGAAAGAATGAAAGCAATGATATTTGCAGCCGGTTTGGGTAGCCGGCTGAAGCCGCTCACCGATACCATGCCGAAGGCTTTGGTTCCCATAGCCGGACATCCGATGTTGGAACATGTGATCTTAAAACTGAAAGCTGCCGGATTCACAGAAATAGTGATTAATATCCATCATTTTGGCGAACAAATACTTGATTTCTTAGAAGCCAATGAGAATTTTGGGCTTATCATACATATTTCCGATGAACGCGATCTGTTGCTCGACACCGGTGGGGGAATTAAGAAAGCCCGTTCTTTCTTTGAAAACTCCGATGAGCCTTTCCTGATACACAATGTCGATATTCTTTCAGACGTGAATCTGAAAGAATTATATGACTACCATTTACGAAGCGGTGCTGTTGCCACTTTACTGGCCAGCCAACGTAAAACCTCCCGCTATCTTCTTTTTGATACAGATAAGAGACTTTGCGGATGGATAAACAAGGATACGGAACAAGTGAAACCGGAAGGTTTTCAGTATGATTCTTCCCTTTATCGGGAATATGCATTCAGTGGCATCCATGTACTTTCGCCCGCTATTTTTCAATGGATGACCTCTCCCTCATGGGATGGAAAATTCTCTATCATGGATTTCTATCTTGCCACTTGCCGGCAAGTAAACTATGGTGGTTACTTGACAGAAAAGTTGCATCTGATTGATATAGGCAAACCGGAAACATTAGCGAAAGCAGAAGGCTTCTTATACCAAAATGCGAAATAAAGATACTGAAAGAGGCTAAAAGGCCTCTTTCTTTCTATGTAACAAAATATTAAAGTAACTTTGCTTGGATAAACAATCAATATTGTAATACTATACAAATTTTGCTGCATGGAACAGACTTTGGTAAATGGGATAGCTGATAACTTATTGCATAATATCTTTAATGACTTGTCTGTAGGCTTGGAATTGTATGATAAGGACGGTCTCATGATAGATGTCAATTATTCACGGTTGAGATCAATGGGGATAAAAGACAAAAAGGATATTTTGGGCTATAATCTATTCAACTACACCAGTTTCTCTGATGAAATCAAGGAACAGATCAGAAAAGGAGAAACAGTGCGTTTCATGGCAAAATATGATTTTGATGACTTGTGCCGTCTTTTTCCTACTAATCTGTCCGGTATAAAATTCTTCGAGATTACCGTTTCTTTTGTACATAATGATAAGTCTGAAATTACCAATTATATGGTGATAACTCAAGATATCACCGAACGTGTTTTGTGGCAAAACAAATATGACAATCTTTACGAAGAGGTTGTGCGTTCGAAAAAAGAACTTCTTGAGAGCGAACAAAGAATGATCCATTTGATTCGTCAGAATGAATTGGTATTGAACAATATTAATTCGGGATTGGCATATATTGCGAACGACTATATCGTACAATGGGAGAATATCTCGCTTTGTAGTAAAAGCCTTTCTTATGAGGCTTACAAAAAAGGAGAACCTTGCTATCTGACAGCCCATAATCGCACCACTCCTTGTGAGAATTGTGTGATGCAACGTGCCCAGAAATCCGGTCAGGTAGAGTCTATCTTGTTTAATCTGGATAACAAGCATGTCATAGAAGTCTTTGCTACTCCCATATTTAATGAACAGGGAGATGTTGACGGTGTCGTGATTCGTGTAGATGATGTTACCGAGCGGCAGCACATGATTGGTGAACTTGAAAAGGCAAGGAGCCGCGCTGAACAATCCGATAAGTTGAAATCCGCCTTTCTGGCAAATATGAGCCATGAAATTCGTACACCGTTAAATGCTATCGTTGGTTTTTCCGACTTATTGATGGTGACGGAAGATCAAGAAGAAAAAGAAGAATTTATTCAGATTATCAATGCCAACAATGAGTTGCTTTTGAAGCTGATTAACGACATACTGGATCTTTCGAAAATAGAAGCCGGCTCGGTAGAACTGAAATACGAAAATTTTGATTTGGCTGTTTATTTCAACGAATTAGCTGCTTCGATGCATCGTCGTGTAGTAAATCCGCAGGTTCGGTTAGTTCCCGTGAATCCTTATGAAGCCTGTACCGTTCGTTTGGATAAAAACCGGTTAGCGCAGATTCTCACTAACTTTGTAACTAATGCTATCAAATATACCTCCAAAGGAACTATTGAAATGGGGTATGAGAAGATAGACGAAAATATTCGTCTTTACGTTCGCGATACAGGTATCGGCATACCGGAGGATAAAAAAGATAAAGTATTTCATCGTTTTGAGAAACTGGATGAATTTGCACAGGGAACCGGATTGGGATTGTCCATTTGTAAAGCCATTGTTGAGGCTTGCAGAGGAGAGATAGGCTTTGAGTCAGAATTTGATAAAGGGTCTTTATTTTGGGCGGTTTTGCCATGCCAGTTCGAATCGGTTAACAGCGAACCGACTTCTTCACGTCGGAACAATGAGAAGGATGCGAATAAAGAAAATATTCTTGACTCCGAAGAAACAAAAAAAGTACCTAAAAGAGTACTGGTCGTTGAAGATATACAAAGTAACTTCTTTTTGGTATCTTCTATCTTGAAAAACAAATGCCAGTTGTTACACGCACCGAATGGACTGGAGGCAGTTGAGATTGTCCGTACCCAACCGGTGGATTTGGTACTGATGGATATGAAGATGCCTGTTATGGACGGACGTACTGCAACCTCGGAGATCCGGAAGTTCAATGCTGAAATTCCAATTATCGCCCTGACTGCTCATGCCTTTGATGCTGACCGGGTAGCTGCGTTGAAAGCCGGTTGTGATGATTATCTGGTGAAGCCGATCAATGGCGCGAAGTTGATGCAGACTCTGAAAGAGTATGGTTGTTGAAAGGATGGGATTAGAAATGTGCTGATCTGAAAAAGGGTATATTCTATTCTTTCTGTTTTTAATATATCAGTCACTTGTTTGTGGTGAAGGAAAAAACGCTCTGCATTTTGGATGAAAGAATGTAGGATTGTTTGTTATCCTGGATAATTCCTGTCTAAAAATAAATAATTCCTCTGTATTGCTATCTATATGCTTACTGTTTGCCCGTATGTAGTTTGTTTTATCATTCTTTTTTGGTGCGTATATGATGATGAACTAGCCTATAAACAGGCTTTTCCGAGGGCTTTTATAACTTGGTCGGTGAGTATGGAAGGCTTTCTCGGTGAGGAAGGATGTGTTCCTCACCGAGGAATGGCTTATTGCTCACCGAGGAAAATCATTTATTTCTTTAAAGAAAACGCATATCATCTGAAAATATATGCTGTATTGTGGTAGTAATATGCATATATATGTGATAATATGGATGCTTTTAATTCCGGATTACCATCTTCAATAGTTTTGTTTTCTTTCTTAATCTGAAAAATAGAACATTTCTCTTGTTTGTTTGGAGGAATTGAAAGGGAGACGGCTTACTATAAAAGGCTATAAATCCGTAAAGTTTGGGATTGTTTTTTATGTTTATGGATTTAAATAGTTATCTTTGTACAAGAAAGGAGGTATATAATGACTGCTACAAAGAAAATAAAAACTCGGGAAGAACTTAGAGTTGAGGTAGTGAAGAAAATTACAGCTAATAAAAGGAATGCCCAATCTTTTCTAAAAAAAGCTGGAATAGTCTCTAAATCAGGTGAACTTACCAAAATTTATAGATGAAAGAAACATTATACTCACGTCGTTCTAATCTTGTTGTTGGCTTTCATGGTTGTGATCAATCAATTAAAGAACAAGTGTTTGAACATCTGGCGAGATTGGCAGCAGTTGCCGATCTTTCGGAAGAAAATCGTATCGCTTATGATAAGGCATTAGATCGATATAGAGTCAATCAAATCGTAGAGGAGGATGAACGGCGCAAAAACGAAGAGATGCGGAGAAAAGCGGCTGAAGAAGGGATGAAAGAAGGGCTAAAGGAAGGGATAAGAGAAGGAATAAAGGAAGGAATGGAGAAAGGGATGGAGAAAGGAGAGCAAAAGAAGCAAATTGAAATTGCTCGAAAGATGAGGGAGGACGGAATATCCATTGATACAATTATCAAATACACGGGTCTTCAATCTTCTGATATAGAAAACCTATAATATATCTTCGTAGGAAAATTGTTGTAGTTATATTAGGATAAAATATAAAAGAGGCGGGAATATTCAGGAATGAATACTTCCGCTTTCTTTTTTTGATTCGTAAGATGTCCAACAATGTCTATGATGTTTAGATATATCGATGAAATGGACGATTTTAGACAAATTTGGAAGAATCGTAGCTAAAATAGAACATTCTTTGCCTTTAATATAGCCTACATTTGTGATCGTGATTGTCAAAAGGGACAGCACAATTATTAAATAAAGCTAATCTTAATTATTAAATTTATGAGAAACAAATTCCTATTTCTTTGTCTCTTCCTTTTTGGAACGTTGACAGCTTGTAAAGACACAAAATGGGTAGACGTTCCAACTGGTACTCCTCCTGAAGGTGCAATCACAGGAAAACCTGGTGAACCGGAAGAACCGGATGATCCTACTGTAAAATCATTCATTAATTGCTCTTACATTCGGGGGGATTTTTTTGAAATAAACCGTATTTCGGCAGCCAGTATGGGTGCTTGTACGGATTTGATTTATTTGGCAGCGCGTCCTTATGCAAATGGTGAGGTAGCTTTTGAATTGCCGTTGAATGATGCGACGATGACAAACGTATCTCATACAGGCACTTTTCAAGGTCGTAATGGAGTGGTTAAATTTGAAGGAACAAGTTTTATGAATGGTGGTGATGGATTACTTCACTCTGCTGATGGGGCCTTTAATAAATTCACCTTTGGTACCTATATATATATAAGTGAATGGGTGGACGGAGCTTTTCTCTTTAAGAAAATGGATGGAAACTCCACGATCATTGCTTTTCAAATGGGTGCGACAGCTAATAGTTTGAAACTGTCTATTGGAAGTTCGGTTGCAACCGTTACCACTCCTGATCTGGCAACAGGCTGGCACTATATTGGGCTGACTTATGAACAGGGAACGGCGAAACTTTATGTGGATACAAACAATACTGCAATAAGTTTTGTAGGTGCTCTCCCTAATGAAGTACCTAATACACGTACTGATTTTTTGATTGGAGATAAATTTAAAGGTTATTTAGATGAAACTTTTGTAAGCAGTCTGGTAGTAGGTACATCAGGTAGAAATCCTATCACCTTTGACAATTGGAATAATTCCAAAATACTTGCTTACTGGAAATACGATGATGCCACGAAACCTGGCAAGGATTCACATTCCTGGCTGGGGCGTTTGAATAATATACGTACCGCTTTACAGGGACAACAGGGAGATAGAAGATTGCGCTTGGGCATTGCCGGTGGAGAATGGAAAAAGATGATGGCTGATGCCACTGCTCGCACAAGATTTGCTTCCGAGGTGAAGAAGATTATCGAACAATATGATTTTGATGGAGTTGATTTTGATTTTGAATGGCCTACAAATACGAATGAATTTAATAATTATAGTGCAACAGTTATCCAAATGCGTTCTACATTAGGAAAGTATGTTTACTTCACTGCGTCTTTGCATCCGGTTTCTTTTAAAATATCTCCGGAAGCTATTGATGCACTGGATTTTATCTCTTATCAATGTTATGGCCCTGCAGTGATGCGTTTTCCTTATGAGCAATTTGTAAAAGATGGAGAAATGGCTATAACATATGGAATTCCTAAGAATAAACTAGTGATGGGAGTCCCTTTCTATGGTTCTACGGGTAGTCTGATTGCTGCCTATTATGATTTCGTGAATGACGGTCTGGCTACTACGATTGAGGATACATATACATATAAAGGAAATACATATACTTTCAACAGTGTAGAAACGATTCGCAAGAAAGCGAGATATGTGTGTGAAGAAGGCTTTGCAGGTATTATGAGTTGGGATTTGGCAACGGATATTGACGTAACCAATAATAAGTCTTTGTTGAAGGCCATAAAAGAAGAGTTTGAATATTATGCGAATCCGACGGAATAAAAGAGAATCTAAATTAATCAAATACAATATTATGGAAAAAAAGAAGTTCATGCGAGTACAGAAATTTTTGATTCTGTTTCTGATACTCCTGCTATCCTTTCCTTTGAGTGCGTTGGCACAGCAACAAATGATAAAAGGACAAGTGGTAGATGATAAAGGTGAAACCATTATCGGCGCCACAGTGATGGTGAAAGGTTCTAAAGATGGGACGCTGACTGACATTGACGGTAACTTTTCCGTGAAAGGGAAAGTAGGTAACACATTGGTTATTTCTTATGTCGGTTTTACTCCCCTTGAAATAAAGGTGACAAAAGCAGAAGGCAACCGATTTACGTTAAAAGAGGATACAAAAGTCTTGGATGAAGTGGTAGTAGTAGGTATGGATAAACAGAAACGAAGCACCATTACGGCGGCGGTGGCTACTGTAGGTTCCGATGCTATTGTCAACCGTCCGGTTACTGACCTCACGAGTGCCCTTCAGGGTAATGTAGCCGGTTTAAACTTCTCTTCTGATGCGGTTGCTAATGGGGTAGGCGGTGAGACCGGTGCCGAAATTAAATTCAATATTCGTGGTATCGGTTCTATCAATGGAGGCGAACCTTATGTATTGGTAGACGGAGTGGAGCAAAGTTTGCAGAATGTGAATCCTGCCGACATTGAAACCATCAGTGTTTTGAAAGATGCTTCTGCTGCTGCCGTTTATGGTGCACGTGCCGCCTATGGTGTGGTTATCGTCACTACCAAAAGTGGTAAAAAGGAAAAAACACGTATATCATACAGTGGTACTGTAGGATTCAGTTCTCCTATTAATATGCCCCAAATGATGAATTCTATTGAATTTGCCAATTATCTGAACGAACGAGATGATAACGATGGAGTAAAACACTCGATTCCTGATGCGCTCATCGAAAAGATGCAGGGCTTTATGGAGAATCCTTATTCGGAAAAGTTCCCGGGCATAGGACCTAATGCGGACGGTACCGGTTGGGCAGGTTCTAAAGATGCTGTGTATGCCAATACCGACTGGTATGATTACTACTTTAAAAAAGCTTCCATCCGTCATTCTCATAATCTGAGCGTAACGGGAGGTTCTGATAAATTTAATTATTACGTAGGTTTGGGATATATTTACCAGGAAGGATTACTGGATCAAGTGGACGATAACTTGAGTAAGTACAATGTAAACTCGAAGTTTCAGATCCGAGCCAATAAATGGTTGAAGTTTAATTTCAATAATAACCTTTCGCTGAATATACTGAAGCGTCCGATGGCTAACCAGACCATTTTTTATGGAACTATCGGAAGCAGCTTTCCGAATTCTCCTACCCATCTTCCTGTAAAGTCGGAATATAATGACAATTCCGAATACCGTTATCTGAAACAATCGCATTATGTGCAGAACAGAATTTCTGATGCGATGTCGTTTGCCACTACGATTACTCCGCTGGAAGGTTGGGATATTGTAGGTGAAATGAAAGTACGCTTCGATGTGGAAAACAATGACTTCAAACGCGGATATCCCACTGCTGAAAAGCCTGACGGAACGTTGGATATAAGTAAGGGAACCAAGCAGGGGTATCAATATCCGGGCATGAACTGGAAAAACTCTAATTGGGGCTCTTATACACGCGGTAATACTTTCAACTACTACCTGTCTCCAAACGTATCGTCATCCTACACACATGCTTGGGGCGACCACTTCTTTAAGGCGATGGCGGGTTTCCAGATGGAACTGCAAGAAAATTCGAATGGTTATACTTATAAAGACGGATTGCTGACTAGTGATATATTCTCTTTTGTGAATGCTAACGGGCAAGTATTGGCAGGTGAAGACCGGACGCATTGGGCTACAATGGGTATGTACGCTAAACTGAATTGGAATTACAAGGAGATTTATTTTCTGGAATTCAGTGGACGTTATGACGGTTCTTCCCGTTTTGCTCCGGGAAATCGCTGGGGATTGTTCCCTTCTTTCTCAGCCGGTTATGACATTTCTCGTACCGACTATTTCAAAGCTTTGAATCTGCCGGTTTCTCAATTGAAAGTACGTGTTTCTTACGGTCGCTTGGGTAATCAGAACGGAGCGGGACTCTACGATTACCTTGGGATTCAGAGTTTGACCTCCGATTCACCCAATGCTTGGCTGTTGCCCGGTGTGCAAGCTACTCCTCAAAAAGGAACTTTAGCCACTACGCCTAAGATGATCAGTTCGTATATTACGTGGGAGAAGGTGGATAATGCCAACTTAGGTATCGACTTGATGTTGTTGGATAACCGACTGTCTATTACTGCCGATATTTATCAGCGTACCACGCGCGACATGATTGGACCTGCTGAAGCTATTCCGAATCTCGGAGGTATTAGTACGGATGACCGTGCGAAGGTCAATAACGCTACTTTACGTAATCGTGGTTGGGAATTGTCTGTAAACTGGCAGGACCAGTTGAAATGTGGTTTTAGCTATGGCATAGGATTCAATGTATTCAATTACAAAGCTGTTGTCACCAAATATAATAATCCGGAGGGGTTGATATACAACAATCATACCGGTTTGGCAACTAATAAAGGATATTATGAAGGAATGGACGTTGGTGAGATTTGGGGATATGAAGCGAATGATCTCTTTTTGTCCAATCGTGAAGTGGATGCATACCTCAGACAAGTAGATCTTAGTTTCTTTAAGTCCGGCGACAAGTGGCAACGAGGCGACTTGAAATACATTGATTCCGACGGTGACGGTAAAGTGGATCCGGGTAAGGGTACATTGGCCGACCATGGTGATTTGAAAATTATCGGTAATGCCACTCCCAAATACAGTTTCGGTATCAATCTAAACGTAGGATATAAGGGATTTGAAATATCCACTTTGCTGCAAGGAGTTGCCAAGAGAGATTTCCCGATGGCCGCCAGTACTTACCTATTCGGTGGTAAAGAATGGTTCAAGGAGCATCTCGATTATTTCAGTCCCGAGAATCCCAATGGATATCTACCTCGACTGACGACCGATGCCCAGACAACGAATGCCAATACGGGATACAATACTACCCGCTATATGCTGAATGCGGCATATATGCGTATGAAGAACTTGACAGTATCCTATACTTTTAAGCCTCAATTGTTGAAGAATATTGGACTAAGTAACCTGAAAGTATACTTTACATGCGATAACCTGTTTACCATCAGTAAACTGCCGAATCAGTTTGATCCGGAAACCCTTAATCAGGTGAACGCGTGGGCAGGCGGAAGTAACGCGGCTGCTCCGGGACTTACCTCGGCTCAAAATCAGAATGGTAACGGAAAGGTGTATCCGATGAACCGTAATTTCGTGTTTGGACTTGATTTTACATTTTAATTAAAGAGGAACGCTATCATGAAAAATAAAATAATTATCCTGACTGTTTTTGCAGGCTTACTGTTGTCGGCGTGTTCCGACTATTTGGACCGTAAACCCTATACGCAGCCTAACAATGAAGATTTCTTGAAAACCAGAGAGAATGTAGAGAGCTATATAAATAATTTGTATACTTCTCTACCGGCTCCGGCTCAATATGGTATTGGTGTCAGAGGAGAAGAGGTGAACAGTGACAATATCCTTTCGGAAAAGTATGATATGCGCCTGAATGGAGAGAATAATCAATTCAGTGGTTCTGACGATTGGAATAAAGGCTATAAAAACTTGCGTATGGTGAATTACTTTTTCCATTATTACGCAGTTTCCGAGGTGGACGAGACGGACGAAGTGCTTTCATTGAGAGGGGAAGCGTATTTCTTCCGTGCTTATTGGCACTTCTATCTGCTCACACGTTTTGGTAATATTCCCATTATGGATGACTTCTGGGATGGCAATGCTACGTTGGGCGGTTTGCAAATTCCGGCGACAAAACGTGCGGATGCAGCCCGTTTCATCCTGAACGATTTGAAAGCGGCTATTGGGTTGATACCGGAGGCTCGTGCTAATTTACATTCCCGCAGTAAATACAGTGGATTGCGTGTCAACAGAGAAACGGCCATGATTCTGGCTATGCGAGTTGCTTTGTACGAAGGTTCGTGGGAGAAGTATCACAAAGGAACTGATTTTGCAACGGAAGATAACTCTGAAGAGTTTTTTAAGGAAGTGATGAACTGGGGAGATCAATATTTGTTCCCGGTCGGACTGACTTTGCATATGACAGCAACCAATCCGAAAGCTACCAATATAGATGACGCTTTTTCGGAGCTATTCAATTCAAACGATCTTTCCAACATTAGCGAAGTGACTTTTTGGAAAAAATATTCAATAGCTGATGGCGTGTTCAATACCGTTACTCAACAGCTTAGCGGTGGAGTAACAGATAATGTGAAGCCTTCGGGACTATCCAAGTCTTTGGTGGATAACTTTCTGAATGTGGATGGTACGCCGGTTGACCCAACCGATGAAAAGTATAAGGACTTTAATGAGGTATTTAAAGATCGTGACGGAAGACTTTTGGCCATGGTGATGCATACCGGTTGTAAGTTCAAATCTAATAGCTTGATGAATGTGAGAGCGTATGACGAGACAGGTACCGAAGAAGAACAAAAGGAAAAGAATAAAGATATTTCATCTCCGCGCTTGAATGGGGATGGTATTTACAAGAACGTGACCGGGTTCCATACTCGCCTTGGCATTGATACGACCTATGTAACCGGCAATTGTGAAACGGCTCATGTCATGTTCCGCTATGCCGAAGGATTGCTTTGTTATGCTGAAGCTGCCGCCGAATTGGGGCTGTATAACGATGGCGTGGCAGAGAAAACATTGAAGCCATTGCGTCAAAGAGCCGGTGTGGCCTATGTTACTCCGGCGGCTGATCCTCACTTCCCTTTCCAAGGCCTGCCGCCGGCAGTGCAGGAGGTACGTCGGGAAAGACGCTCAGAGCTATCTCTGCAAGGTTTTCGTTTGGATGACTTGATGCGTTGGAGGGTAGCCGGAACGTTGAAAGGTGTGGAAGGACGCGGACGTGGAGCTTATCTGGGCAAAGACGGTGTGCTTTATCTGAGCTTTTCGCCTGCATTGCGGAAAGAAGGACTGAATCATGTACTGACAGATAATGAAGGATGGATGGATCCGTTGAAAGAGTACTTGCCTGAAGGCTACAAGTTTAATGAAGATCGTGATTACTTGTTACCCATACCACCGGATGAAATCCAGATGGACCATGAGCTGAATCAGAATCCGGGATGGCCGACTAAGTAAGGGAACTGAATAAAATTCATTTATGATAATTAGATAGATAAAGATATGAAGAACATATTATATAAAATATTTCCGATATGCTTGTTGACCATGGGGTTGACTGGGTGTGAGGAAGAAACGAAATACCGCCCTCTGCCGGAAATCGTGCCATTAACGATGAGCATCAATGACAACGCATTTGCGATGGGAGAACACTTGAAAGTGAATATTAATGTGGAACCGGATGCTGATGGCAAGGAGGTTGTAGCAAATGAAGATTTTGATATTTACTTTACGGCGAAAGCCGGAACGGAGGATGCTTCGAATGTATTCGAACAGTTCAATGGAATCGTTACTTTTCCGAAGGGGGAGAAACAGATTCAGGTGGATTTTCCGATAAAGGCATCCGGACTGACGGGTAGTACTGCTATAAACTTTACGGCTTTTGCCCGTGGTTATAAGATGGAAGGCTCCAGTCAGGTAATTAAGGTTTCCGATTATTATCGGATAATGGCATCATTGGAGAACAATGCGGAGAATGTAGTAATGGAAGGTGGTAAGTTTGTATTAGTTGCAAAGATTGAAAAACCAAGTTCCGTACCTCTTAATATGAAAATTACTCCGAAAGAAGGGGAAGGAGATAGGTATGAAAATTTACCTTCTACATTAACAATTCCTGCAGGAAGAACTTCGGCAAAAAGTGATGCTGTAACTATTAAACAGGATTTTGAAATGACAGGGGATTTGCAACTGGTATTGAATCTGGAGAGTGATTCTCCAGCGAATCCGATGATAAATTCTACTCTGGCTATAACTATGACTGATTTGGAATCTATGGGAGATCCTAATCTGTTTGATATAACGAAGGTGTATGAATTCCCGGATAGGCCGTTTATGTCTGATAAAAATAAAACTGCAATTGAAAGTTGGTTTACGGGAGATAAAATAGCTATGAATAAGAATAGCGCTCATCCCACTTCAGCTTTGAAAGATAAAGATTGGGTATTATGCAATGCGATAGAGTTCCATTATATTAATAATAGTTTTAGTGGCGGAAATAATACCCCTAATGCTTTCGGACATCGTATTTCTTGGGCCTTTTCTGATATTAATGATGCACCGTCACAGAAAATACAAGCTGTGAATAATGCAAAATGTACAAATATAACCAATGAAGGTATTTTAAATATGTGGGTGGATAAAAATGTTCAGGGGACTGGTGCCATGACTGCTACCAAGGATTACGGTGTCGCCGCATTGCAATGTTCTAAATTTGGTGGTATTTTTGCCCCACAACATACTCGGTTCTTTCCTGGTATGAGAATTGAAGTGAAGGCGCGTTTGAGAGGAATACGGACTGGTTTTGTTCCGACAATCGGACTTAAAAATCAGAAAAATTCCCTTCCGAACACGAAAGATGAGATCGATATTCTCAAGAACACTCAAGGTTCTGTAATTACTCAGGCTGTAACTGTTGATAATGAGATAGGTTCAAAGAGTGTAGCAATACCTCAAGCGAATGAATGGAATGTATATTGGGTGGAACTTGTGGATGAAAATATAATCAATTTAGGAATTAATGGAGCAACCAATCTGACTGTGAATCGTACACAATCTCCTGACAGGTGGCCATTCGACAAGGCTGGAACTCCTGCTACTGCTAATCCTGATCCTGCTACTGCTGCTGGTGGCAGTGCCGGTCTCTACTTCTTTATGAGATTGGCTGAAAGCTCGGAACGGGCTGCTGGTAAAGCGCCTGAAGGTTGGGATAATGTACTGAAAAGTATTGCCAATTGTGAAACGGATGATAATACGCCTCGAATGGAAATTGATTGGATTCGTATCTATACAAATAAGAATTATGTACAGACTGATGCTGAAAAAGTCTGGGCTAATCAGTTATTTTATTAATGCTATCTCTTTCAATTAGCTTTCAATAGTGTGAAATGAATTTTATGCCGGAAGCTATCGTTAGAAGGCGATATGCTTCCGGCTATTTATTAGTCAATTATGCAGAAATGGAGATTATTGGAAATTAAATGGTAATTTGTGGAAGTTAAATAGATGGCTGTCCTCTATCTTTGCTGACACAATCTTATACAAATTAGTATTTATGGAAAAACTGCAACCAAACTTATTCTTTCCTTTAGCAGGAGTAGCAGCTGTAGCTTCCCTTGCTTCCTGTTCAAACAAGCAAAAGCCTGTGGAGCAGAAACCTTTGAATATCGTCTACATTATGACAGACGACCACACAGCTCAAATGATGAGCTGTTACGACACACGCTACATGGAAACACCCAATCTCGACCGCATTGCTGCCGATGGTGTACGCTTCACTCAAAGTTTTGTAGCCAATTCATTAAGCGGTCCCAGTCGTGCCTGCATGATAACAGGTAAACATAGTTGTGCTAATAAATTCTATGATAATACCACTTGCGTATTCGACAGTTCGCAACAAACTTTTCCGAAGCTGTTGCAGAAAATCGGTTATCAGACAGCACTGGTAGGTAAATGGCATCTTGAAAGTTTGCCTTCCGGTTTTGATTACTGGCAGATTGTCCCCGGACAAGGCGACTACTACAATCCGGATTTCATCACACAGAACAATGACACTATCCAAAAACATGGATATATCACGAACCTTATCACTGACGACGCCATTGACTGGATAGAAAACAAACGCAATCCGGAGAAACCTTTCTGTCTTTTGATTCACCACAAGGCTATTCACCGTAACTGGTTGGCAGATACTTGCAATTTGGCTTTGTATGAGGATAAAACTTTCCCATTGCCGGATAATTTCTTTGACGATTACGAAGGACGCCCTGCCGCTGCCGCACAAGAGATGAGCATTATGAAAGACATGGACATGATTTATGACCTCAAAATGCTTCGTTCTGACAAAAAGACCCGTCTGAAATCCTTATATGAGAAATATATCGGTCGTATGGATGAAGCACAACGTGCTGCATGGGACAAATTCTACACCCCAATAATAGACGACTTCTATAAACAGAACCTGCAAGGCAAGGAACTAGCCAACTGGAAATTCCAGCGTTATATGCGCGATTATATGAAGACGGTGAAGTCGCTGGACGACAATGTAGGTCGTGTACTCGACTACTTGAAAGAGAAAGGATTACTGGATAACACACTTGTTGTCTATACTTCCGACCAAGGATTCTACATGGGCGAACACGGTTGGTTCGACAAACGTTTCATGTATGAAGAATCCATGCGTACACCGCTTATCATGCGTCTGCCGAAAGGATTCGACCGCAGGGGAGACATCACTGAAATGGTGCAGAACATCGACTATGCACCTACCTTCCTCGAATTGGCAGGAGCAGAGATTCCTTCAGACATACAAGGTGTATCTCTCGTCCCCTTGCTGAAAGGCGAACATCCGAAAGATTGGCGGAAGGCTCTCTACTATCATTTCTACGAATATCCCGCTGAACACATGGTGAAACGTCATTACGGTGTACGTACAGACCGCTATAAACTGATTCATTTCTATAATGATATCAACTGGTGGGAACTCTATGACTTGCAGGCAGACCCGTCGGAAATGCACAATCTCTACGGACAACCTGAATATGAACCGGTAGTGAAAGAACTAAAAGAAGAAATGCTGAAACTTCAGGAGCAATACAATGATCCTGTCCGCTTCTCACCGGAGAGAGACAAGGAATAATACCAATGTACATACGCCATGAAAAAATACATCTTAATCATTCTCATACTGCTTTCGCCACTGACAGCGTTTTTGCAGGCTGATAACTTAACATCCCCTTTAATTTCAATAGTACCACGCCCGACACAGATTGTGCCGGGCCGTGGTAACTTCACCTTTTCAGCCCAAACGGTGTTTGCGGTAGAAAGTCAGGAACAAGCCGTGATTGCTCGCAATTTTATTGACTTGTTTACTCGTGCTGCCGGAATAACTCCTGCTTTGAATGTCGGGCGTGAAAAGGGACAAGTCCGTTTTGTGACGGATTCTTCTTTAAAAAGTGAAGCCTACTTACTGGAGATTACGCCGGAACAGATACTCATTAAAGCTTCGGATACAAAAGGCTTTTTCTATGCCCTGCAATCTATCCGCCAACTTCTGCCGGCTGCCATAGAATCGGAACAACCGGTCCGGAATGTCGATTGGAGAGTTCCGGCAATGACGGTTCAGGATGAACCCCGTTTCGGTTTCCGCGGATTACTGTTGGATCCGGTACGTTGTTTTATCCCTAAAAAGAATGTACTGCGAATCATTGACTGTATGGCGATGCTGAAAATAAACAAACTTCATTTTCATCTGACAGACGATAACGGCTGGCGGATTGAAATAAAGAAATACCCCCGTTTGACGGAAATAGGAGCGTGGAGAGTAGACCGTACAGATGTGCCTTTCCACTCACGTCGCAACCCGGAACGGGGAGAACCTACTCCGATAGGCGGTTTCTACACGCAGGAGGACATCCGGGAAATTGTAGCTTATGCAGCCGACAGACAGATAGAAGTCATTCCCGAAATAGATGTACCGGCACACAGTAACTCTGCTCTGGCTGCTTATCCCCAGCTTGCCTGTCCGGTTGTGAAAGACTTTGTCGGTGTACTTCCCGGACTGGGAGGACGAAATTCCGAGATTATCTACTGTGCGGGAAATGATAGCGTATTTACATTCTTGCAAGATGTTTTTGACGAAATTCTAGAGCTTTTCCCTTCTCGCTATATTCATGTTGGTGGAGATGAGGCGCGAAAGACAAACTGGGAGAAATGCCCGCTTTGCCAAAAACGGATGAAAAAACAGCGTTTGGCCAATGAAGAAGATTTGCAGGGTTACTTCATGAAACGTATCAGTGATTATCTGCGTAAGAAAGGTCGTGAAGTGATTGGCTGGGATGAGTTGACAAACAGCTCTTTTCTTCCTGAAGAATCTATTATCCTCGGTTGGCAGGGAATGGGAACGGCTGCCCTGAAAGCTGCCGAAAAGGGACATCGTTTTATCATGACTCCGGCGCGTGTCTTATACTTGATTCGTTATCAGGGACCGCAATGGTTTGAACCGGTAACCTATTTTGGCAACAATACCCTGAAAGATGTTTTCGATTACGAACCTGTACAGAAGGATTGGAAACCGGAATATGAGTCTTTGTTAATGGGAGTACAGGCTTGTATGTGGACAGAGTTCTGTAATAAACCCGAAGATGTGGATTATCTTTTGTTTCCCCGCCTGGCCGCTTTAGCAGAAGTGGCATGGACGCCCGCAGGAACGAAGGACTGGTCTGGATTCTTGAAGCGGATGGACGCATACAACGCGCATATTGCGGAAAAAGGAATTGTCTATGCCCGTTCAATGTATAACATACAACAGACGGTGACATCAGTGGACGGACATTTGGAAGTGAATTTGGAATGTATCCGCCCGGATGTAGAGATTCATTATACACTGAACGGAAGTAATCCGGCAATGTCTTCTCATCGTTACGACGGACCTATCCGTGTGACGAAGACACAAATGGTGAAAGCCGCTACCTTTATGAACGGCAAGCAAATGGGAGAAACTTTAGACTTGCAACTCACATGGAACAAAGCTACGGCAAAACCTTTGCTTGGCAATAAGAAGAACGAAATGTTGTTAGTCAACGGATTGCGGGGAAGCCTGAAATATACTGATTTTGAATGGTGTAACTGGAATCAAAATGATTCTATATCTTTCACGATAGATTTGCAGGGGCGGGAGATTTTGAATAAATTTGCCATCGGTTGCATTACGAATTATGGAATGGGAGCACATAAACCGAAGATGATTCGCGTAGAAGTTTCCGATGACAATCGAACCTACCATACTATGGGAGAATTGAACTTCTCTCCGGAAGATATCTATCTGGAAGGAACTTTTAGAAATGACTATTCGATAGATATGGGCGGAGTATCTGCCCGTTATGTCCGAGTGACGGCGGAAGGTGCGGGGATATGTCCCGACGAGCATGTCCGTCCCGGTCAGGAAGCGAGAGTCTATTTTGATGAAGTGATTATAGAATAGTAATCAAATAGTTAAAAACAGCAATTAAGTGTTCTTGCAGAATAATCTTATATTATTAGAGACGGATTACACGAATTTCACGGTTTTTAGAATGATGAGTATATAAAATAATAGCGTCAATCAGCTTAATCTGTGCCTAATTTATTATATAAACCAATTATGATGACATGCTTATGAATATTAGCTTAAAGAAACGAACTCTTTTAGTTCTATTGTCAGGACTGACTGCTACTTTCACTTTAGCGCAACAACAACCGTTGCCCGAATGGCAAAGCCAGTATGCGGTGGGACTGAACAAACTCGCTCCTCACACATACGTATGGCCTTACGTCAACGCTTCCGACATTGAAAAGCCGGGAGGGTATGAACAGTCTCCTTTTTATATGAGTCTCAATGGAAAGTGGAAATTCCATTGGGTGAAGAATCCCGATAATCGTCCGAAGGACTTTTACCAACCTTCTTATTATACAGGAGGATGGGCGGATATCAATGTGCCCGGTAACTGGGAACGCCAGGGGTATGGCACGGCTATCTATGTCAACGAAACGTATGAGTTTGATGATAAAATGTTCAACTTCAAGAAGAATCCGCCGCTGGTGCCTTATGCGGAGAATGAAGTCGGCTCCTACCGACGTACCTTCAAAGTGCCTGCCGACTGGAAAGGACGCAGGGTAGTACTGTGTTGTGAAGGAGTCATTTCTTTCTATTATGTATGGGTGAATGGAAAATTACTTGGCTATAATCAGGGATCAAAGACGGCTGCCGAATGGGATATTACAGATGTCCTCAATGAAGGCGAAAATGTGGTTGCTTTGGAAGTGTATCGCTGGAGTTCGGGTGCTTATCTGGAATGTCAGGATATGTGGCGTTTGAGTGGTATCGAACGTGACGTGTATCTTTACAGTACTCCCAAACAGTACATTGCGGATTATAAACTGAATGCTTCTTTAGAAAAAGAGAAATACAAAGATGGTATTTTCGGACTTGAAGTGACCGTAGAGGGACATTCTGCTATATCTGGAGCTACTTCTATTGCTTATACCCTGAAAGACGCCGATGGCAAAGCTGTCCTGCAGGATGCTATCCGGATAAAATCCCGCGGATTGAGCAATTTTATCACGTTTGATGAAAAGAATATTCCCGATGTAAAGGCTTGGAGTGCAGAGCATCCTCATCTTTACACATTAATACTCGAACTGAAGGATGAACAAGGCAAGGTAACCGAACTGACTGGTTGTGAAGTCGGCTTCCGTACCTCGGAAATCAAAGACGGACGTTTCTGCATCAACGGCGTTCCGGTATTGGTGAAGGGAACCAACCGACACGAGCATTCTCAACTGGGACGTACCGTGAGCAAGGAGCTGATGGAACTGGACATCAAACTGATGAAGCAGCACAATATCAACATGGTGCGTAACTCGCATTATCCTACACATCCTTACTGGTATCAACTTTGCGACCGTTACGGTTTGTACATGATTGATGAGGCAAACATCGAATCTCACGGAATGGGATATGGTCCTGCTTCCCTAGCCAAGGATAGTACCTGGCTGACTGCACACATGGATCGCACTCACCGGATGTATGAACGTTCTAAGAATCACCCGGCTATCGTTATCTGGTCATTGGGAAATGAAGCAGGAAACGGAATTAACTTCGAACGTACTTATGACTGGCTGAAATCGGTAGAGAAAACTCGCCCTGTACAGTATGAACGTGCCGAATTGAACTATAATACGGATATTTACTGTCGTATGTACCGCAGTGTAGACGATATCAAAGCATACGTAAAAGAGAAAGACATCTACCGCCCTTTCATTCTTTGTGAATATCTTCATGCGATGGGCAACAGTTGCGGCGGACTGAAAGAATACTGGGACGTATTTGAAAACAATCCGATGGCACAAGGTGGCTGCGTTTGGGACTGGGTGGATCAGTCATTCCGCGAAATAGACAAGAATGGTAAATGGTACTGGACGTATGGCGGTGATTACGGACCGGAAGGAATTCCAAGTTTCGGAAACTTCTGCTGTAACGGTTTGGTGGGCGCCAACCGTGAACCGCACCCGCATTTGCTCGAAGTAAAGAAAGTATATCAGAACATAAAAGTAACGCTGGCGAATCAGAAGAATCTGACTATCCGTGTCAAGAACTGGTATGATTTCTCTAACTTGAATGAGTATGTACTGAACTGGAATGTGACGGCAGATAATGGCAAGATTTTGGCGGAAGGTACAAAAACGGTTGATTGTGCACCACACGCTACTGTTGATGTTACTTTGGGTGCTGTAAAACTTCCGAATACAGTCCGTGAGGCTTATTTGAATATCAGCTGGACCCGTCGTGAAGCTTCTTCAATGATAGATAAGGATTGGGAGGTGGCATACGACCAGTTTGTATTTGCCGGTAATAAGAACTACACAGGCTACCGTCCGCAAAAAGCAGGTGAAACGACTTTCACCGTTGATAAGCAAACAGGCGCGCTGACTTCATTGAACTTGAACGGCAAAGAATTATTGGCTACTCCGCTGACATTGAGCCTTTACCGCCCGGCAACGGATAATGACAACCGGGATAAGAACGGCGCACGCTTGTGGCGTGATGCGGGATTGGATTGTCTGACCCAGAAAGTAGTGTCATTGAAGGAAAGTAAGACTTCGACCACTGCCCGTGTAGAAATTCTAAATGCAAAAACGCAAAGGGTAGGAATTGCTGACTTTGTTTATTCACTGGATAGAAACGGTGCACTGAAAGTACATACAACTTTCCAACCCGACACGACCATCGTGAAATCAATGGCACGCTTGGGATTGACGTTCCGTGTGTCGAACGCCTACGATCAGGTTTCTTACTTGGGACGTGGAGATAATGAAACCTATATTGACCGCAATCAGTCCGGTAAAATCGGTGTATATCAGACCACACCGGAACGGATGTTCCACTATTATGTTGCTCCGCAATCTACAAGCAACCGCACCGATGTACGTTGGGTGAAGTTGGCAGATACTTCCGGCGAAGGTATCTTTGTTGAGTCGGATCGTGCTTTCCAGTTTAGTATCATTCCTTTCTCGGATGTATTATTAGAGAAGGCCCGCCATATCAATGAACTGGAACGCGATGGATTGCTGACAGTGCATCTGGATGCTGAACAGGCAGGTGTGGGAACGGCTACTTGTGGTCCCGGAGTATTACCGCAATACTTGGTTCCATTAAAGAAACAGAGTTTTGAATTTACCCTTTATCCGGTGAAATAGATACTAAATCAATAGGTTATTTAGATTATATATAAAGGTGGGGGTTACACTGATTGGATGGAATGTCGTAAGAAAATATTCCATGAGAATCGTGAAATCTGCACCTTTATTTTATCTTTGTACGATTGCAATAATTAATAGACCATGAATAAACTACTAACCTCTCTTTTATTGTCTGTTACTCTCATGAGTGGAGCGCAGGCGCAGAAAAAAGAAAATTACTATGTGAAGCATGTTGAATTTCCTCAAAGTGCAACTATCGAACAGAAGGTTGATATGGCAGCGCGGCTGGTACCTACTCCACAGCAATACGCTTGGCAACAAATGGAATTAACAGCTTTCCTTCATTTTGGTATCAACACCTTTACAGGACGTGAATGGGGGGACGGGAAAGAAGATCCCGCGCTCTTTAATCCTTCGGAACTGGATGCTGAACAATGGGTACGTACCCTCAAGGAAGCCGGCTTTAAAATGGTGCTTCTGACTGCAAAACATCACGACGGTTTCTGCCTTTGGCCAACGGCTACTACCAAACATTCCGTGGCCTCTTCTCCCTGGAAAAACGGACAAGGCGATGTAGTGAAAGAACTTCGTGCTGCCTGTGACAAATATGATATGAAGTTTGGAGTATATCTTTCTCCCTGGGACCGGAATGCGGAATGTTATGGAGACTCTCCCCGTTACAATGATTTTTTTATTCGGCAATTGACGGAATTGCTCACCAATTATGGTGAAGTACATGAAGTCTGGTTCGACGGGGCGAATGGAGAAGGTCCGAACGGAAAGAAGCAAGTGTATGACTGGGACGCTTTTTACCAAACCATCCAACGCCTCCAACCCAAAGCTGTGATGGCAATTATGGGGGATGATGTCCGCTGGGTCGGAAACGAGAAAGGAGTAGGCCGTGAAACGGAATGGAACGCAACTGTGTTGACTCCCGGTATATATGCCCGTTCACAAGAGAACAACAAACGTTTGGGTGTTTTCAGTAAAGCAGAGGATTTGGGAAGTCGTAAGATATTGGAGAAAGCTACGGAATTATTCTGGTATCCTTCGGAAGTCGACGTATCTATCCGTCCGGGATGGTTCTATCATGCGGAGGAAGATGGTAAAGTGAAATCTTTGAAGCATTTATCAGATATTTATTTCCAGTCGGTAGGATATAATTCAGTGCTCCTGTTGAATATTCCACCTGACCGGAGGGGACTGATTCATGAAGCTGATATCAAGCGGTTGAAAGAGTTTGCTGATTATCGGCAACAAACGTTTGCTGACAACCGGGTGAAAAACGGAAGAAAATACTGGAGCACTACTTCGGGCGGTGAGGCTGTCTATGCCTTGAAGTCCAAATCGGAAATCAATCTGGTCATGTTGCAGGAAGATATAACGAAAGGGCAGAGGGTAGAGGCTTTTACTGTGGAAGCCTTGACGGATAATGGCTGGAAAGAAGTAGGAAAAGGTACGACGATAGGATATAAACGTATGTTGCGCTTTCCGGCAGTTAATGCCAATAAGCTCCGGGTGAGAATAGACGAGTGCCGGTTGACTGCTTACGTTAGTCAGGTTGCCGCTTATTATGCAGAACCTTTGCAGGAAGAAACAACGAAAGAAGACTGGAATAATTTGCCGCGTTCCGGATGGAAACAGGTTGCTGCTTCTCCATTAACGATTGATTTGGGGAAGACGGTAACATTGAGCAGTTTCACGTACGCGCCTTCAAAAGCGGAGGCAAAGCCGACGATGGCATTCCGTTATCAATTCTTTGTAAGCATGGATGGTAAGAGCTGGAAAGAAGTGCCTGCCAGTGGAGAGTTCAGCAATATTATGCATAATCCGTTGCCACAGACGGTTGCTTTCAGTCAGAAAGTACAGGCACGTTTCATTAAACTGGAGGCCACTACACCTGATGCTACCGTTGCTAAAGTAAATATGAATGAAATAGGGGTGATGGTGATTCCCTGATGGAGCCCTCATCGAAAAATGATATGCTTAGAGAGTAGCAGTGGAGACCGGTGTCTTGATTCTTGATAAATCGGATACTAGTCTCTTTTTTTCTAAACCAAATGAATATTTTACTGTTATTTATAAAAAAAGACAGAAGTTATGTTAGTAGTAGATTTAGGAAAATGGATGAATAAAACCCTCATTAATTGGGGAATAGATCCGGCAGTTGCCGATCGTTTTGATGAGACTATTATGGCTTTACTGATGATAGTGGTTGCTATCGTTTTGAATTATCTTTGCCAGGCAATTCTTATTGGAGGTATGAAACAGTATACGAGACGTAAACCTCATCAATGGAATACATTGTTGATGAAGCGTAGGGTATTTCATAATTTGATTCATACCATCCCGGCTTTTCTGGTTTATTCGTTGTTGCCGATGGCTTTTATCCGTGGAAAAGAGCTGTTGCTGATTTCCCAGAAGGCGTGCGTCATTTATATTATTTTCTCTTTACTATTGGCTATAAATGGGATTCTGTTGATGATAATGGATATCTATGACGGAAGAGAGTCGATGAAAGACCGCCCGATGAAAGGTTTTATCCAAGTGTTGCAGGTGCTTCTTTTCTTTGTTGGCGGGATTGTAATCATTGCTATTATCGTGAATAAGTCTCCGGCTACTTTGTTTGCGGGCTTGGGCGCTTCAGCGGCTATTTTAATGTTAGTATTCAAAGATTCCATATTAGGTTTTGTGGCGGGTATCCAGCTTTCTGCCAACGATATGGTTCGTCCGGGGGACTGGGTGACGCTTCCTTCCGGTGACGCAAATGGCATTGTACAGGAAATAACGCTGAATACAGTCAAGATCCAGAATTTTGATAATACCATTTCCACTATTCCTCCTTATACATTAGTGAGCAGTCCTTTTCAGAATTGGCGGGGAATGACACAGTCGGGAGGACGACGGGTGATGAAGAGTATAACTTTGGATTTGACTACACTTCAATTCTGTACTCCGGAAATGTTGGACCGTTACCGGAAAGAAATTCCATTAATGGCGGATTATCAGCCGGAAGAAGGAGTCGTTCCTACCAATTCTCAAGTGTACAGGGTATATATTGAACGCTATTTGTGTAGTCTGCCTGTGGTCAATCAGGAGTTGGATTTGATTATCAGTCAGAAAGAAGCTACGATGTACGGAGTACCTATTCAGGTTTATTTCTTCTCCCGCAATAAGGTCTGGAAAGAATACGAGCGTATTCAGTCGGATATCTTCGACCATTTGCTGGCAATGGTTCCGAAGTTCGATTTGAAGGTTTATCAGTATTCGGACTAATTCATCATTTGCATCATAGAGGACATGGAGAAATAGAAGTTCGGAACTCTTGTTTGATAATTTAATTTATGAAGCTATGATGAGGCGTTATATTTCTCAAGTATTCTCACTACGATGAGGTTGTGTCAAAACGTTGGCACAACCTCTTTTATATTTTACAGTTCTGCTATATTTTCTTTTGGCTATGCTGCTTTTTCCTCATGCATTTGGCAACAAGTTGCTATATTCCAATT
>NZ_JAPQKZ010000038.1:0-70563 GCF_027257075.1 Bacteroides sp. LFL-34
AACAATCCACCTACGCTCCCTTTAAACCCAATAAATCCGGATAACGCTCGGATCCTCCGTATTACCGCGGCTGCTGGCACGGAGTTAGCCGATCCTTATTCATATGGTACATACAAAATTCCACACGTGGAATACTTTATTCCCATATAAAAGAAGTTTACGACCCATAGAGCCTTCATCCTTCACGCTACTTGGCTGGTTCAGGCTCTCGCCCATTGACCAATATTCCTCACTGCTGCCTCCCGTAGGAGTTTGGACCGTGTCTCAGTTCCAATGTGGGGGACCTTCCTCTCAGAACCCCTATCCATCGTTGTCTTGGTGGGCCGTTACCCCGCCAACAAACTAATGGAACGCATCCCCATCGATAACCGAAATTCTTTAATAAAAATATCATGCGATATTCGTATGCCATCCGGTATTAATCTTTCTTTCGAAAGGCTATTCCGGAGTTATCGGCAGGTTGGATACGTGTTACTCACCCGTGCGCCGGTCGCCATCTTCAGTTTGCAAGCAAACTAAAATGCTGCCCCTCGACTTGCATGTGTTAAGCCTGTAGCTAGCGTTCATCCTGAGCCAGGATCAAACTCTTCATTGTAAAAGTATTTTTATCATCCCTTAGGATGACTTTTTTGCTCTGTTCAGGACGCCGTAAATTTATTGACCTTATTCAAATACCTATTAGTCTTAATTGTATCACTACTTCATAAGACAAGTATTGACGGTTCTATTTTTTTACTTGTACTACTTGTATTGTTTATCAATATTTCAAAGAACTTGCTGCTTTCGTTTTAAAAGCGGGTGCAAAGGTAAGGGCTTTATTTTTAACTACCAAACTTTTTCGGAAGTTTTTTTTAGTTTTTCTTTTTACTCGATTTCTCTGGCTCTCTATGCGAAAGGGAAAGAAGGTATGAAAGAATAACTCTTGCCAATTTCCTTTGCGAATCGGACTGCAAAGATAAGAACTTTATTTATTATAATCCAAACTTTTTCGGAAGTTTTTGTTCTTTTCTTTAAGTGGGATTCCACTTTTTCACTAAGTCAATTTGTCAAGGCTTTCTTCTCTTGGAAAGCGGGTGCAAAAGTACGCCCTTTTGGTATACACTCCAAATATATCAAACTATTTTTTCTAATTATTTTTGAGTACATTTGCTAAAGTGCTGACGCATAACGATGTTGTAGAACATATTTTTTATGTATAGGGAAATTGTGCGCGGAAACGACGAGAGGGATACACATTATTATATCACACGCGGGCGCGTAAAGGCGAAAAAGGAAAAAGCAAGAAGATGCCTGTAAGGGAAAAATCTGTAGTACAAAGACTCACCAACTCAACCCATTTATTTAAACTTAGGTCAATACCTCCTTTTTTCAGATTACAGAGTGCAGAACGGAAATGTTCGAGAATAGTATACATTCTCGCTTAGTGATTAGTAAGGGCTCACCAATGTGAACAAATAAGCTATCAAATGTAGACAAACAAGCTCACTACTGTAAACAAGTCTATCTACTATAGTGAGCCCATAAGAAGCATTAAGAGTTTACAGAAAGATCATTAGGTATTAACCTATAATTGATGAAAGAATATAGAATAAGAGACGGTACTTCAAAAGCAGATACTAATGACACACTTTCGGCATTTATATGATAGAAAAAGGATCAAAATAGTGAGATATGAGATTAGTTGTTTACATCCAAACAGAAGTATATTTCACTATAAATCAATAAATTAAAAGTAAAACTAAAATTAAATAGGGTGAGGGTAACTTTTTACCCTCACCCTACTGCCACACGTTCCCTCACACCTTGCAACCACGATGAATAAAGGGATTGAACGAAGGTGTGAGGGTGTGAGGGTAAAAGTGATATAAAAATATAATCAGCTACAATTTTTCTTGGAGCAGACCGGGCTAAGGAACTACTATCGTTCCTTTCGCTGCCCTGAAATCAAGAGTTATTATAGTGTTGGCAGCCCATACATAATCTTTGTTCGGTTCATCCATGCCCTCTTTACGCAAATAGATTTCAAGAGTCTCCGGATTAACAGCATATTCGCGTTTCCAAGCACCAAATGAAGGATTAAGATTATCAAAAGCAGGAATATAAGGATGTATTCTGAAACGTCCTCCATTAGGTAAAGTAACAGAGAATGTTTTCCCGTCGCTACTTTCCGTAAAAGGCAAGATCTTTTCGTTGTTTCCTCCGGCTGCCGTTCCATACCCATAGATTACAGGCTTTTGGATGGAGATGGTCTTCGAACCTAAATCAACGAAAATGATATAAGTACCACTTTGGGGGATAACCACCAGTCCTTCGTCAGAGATTTCGAAGCCCACATTATTAGTCAGTCCGGTAAACTCTCCATCACCAAATATCTTGGATGTAGAGAAACGAAGTTTAGTTCCGGCATTGAAATAATTAATATGTATCCATCGGTCGGCACTGTTCCAAACCTTATCTAATGAGATAACCCCATCCGAGCCCCAATTCATGTTTCCAAATTCATCGCCAACCATATAAATAGCCTTCGCTGTTGAGGGGACATCACTTGGAGAGGCAAAAGTCACAGCTATTTTACCTCTATCTTGAGAGAAATCAAGTTCTATTGGTATATTAGAAGCAACAGGAACCGGTTCCAGTGCAGCACCTACACCACGATAATAGATTTGTCCATTATAGATGTTGAATTCCATAGTGTTCCAGTCTCTATTGTTATAGTCGGAAGTTGCATACATCTGAAGATTGCCTTGTGTTGTAGTGACAGCAGAGAAATTCTGCCCGGAAAGATCGAACGATACTTCCTGTCCGTCAAAACACTCACCTATTCCATAAACGGCAGGTTTCTCAAAAGCTATAAGATTACGGTTCATATCTACATATACCAAATACAGGCCGCTTGTTTCTACCGTCGCTCTTCCGTTACTGCCTACAACATAATTGACATTTGTACCCAAAGAGGCAAAACTTTCCGCATCAGATTTTTCCGATGCCCATTTAATTCCCTGACCAGCATTGAAATACTTGATAGTCCAGAATGCACCATTGCCAAGCTGTCCCACAGGGGCCATCTCTACCACATTTGTCGAATTCCAATTCCA
Source organism: Bacteroides sp. LFL-34 (assembly GCF_027257075.1). NCBI lineage: Bacteria > Pseudomonadati > Bacteroidota > Bacteroidia > Bacteroidales > Bacteroidaceae > Bacteroides > Bacteroides sp. LFL-34. The sequence continues at coordinate 3,096 of NZ_JAPQKZ010000038.1, forward strand.
GTTTCCAAATTCATCTCCAATCATATATAGTTTCTCCGGATACCCCTCCGGTTCGGGTTCTATGATCTCATTGCCCGTCATCTTCGCAAAGAATTTTCCTGTCAAGACTTCATATTGAAGCGTTACTTTATACTCACCTTTGTTTTTAAGATTGAGCTGCACTTGCGACTGGTTGGTTAGTTCGGCATATTCTTCAGTTAAAACATTCATTTTTATACTTCCTCCCGTTCCGGTGTACATAGAAGAGAATGTATATTTCTCCGTATCTGTTTCCTTCACATCAAAAGACGTATTATCGGTATAATTAAACGAAAACTCTGCCGGTAATATCACTTCTAACTCGCCACTGGACACCCAGGTAGCCACATGGTTAATATGGTCGTAAGACGGTTTTTGAAGAAAGAGTTCGTTTTCACCGTCTTCTGTCAGTTCGAATTTACTCGTCAAACGGAAATTGAATGGAACAATATTAACCTGTTTCAATAAAGGATTCACAATTAGCTGATACAATCCATCTTCCATTACTCTGAAACCGCCGGTTCCAGGAGCCAAAGAATAAGTTGACACCTCACTGTTGTCGTTTTGCAAAAGCGCTCCCTGCCCATAATAAACGGGTTGCCCATCCGGTCCGACTAAAGAGATATAAAAATCTCCGCTGGATGTCAGCCATGTGTTCAATGCGACCAAAGTGCCCTCTTTTATCACATTCATTTTACCATTGATTGCCTCTACCGAGAATTGGGACGCACTCCCCGTCAGATAGATACCTTCGGGAACATTGATTTCCCGTTCATAGTGTATCCCGTCGTCGGCACAACGACAGAAAATAAATGGCAACGAAAATACAAATAATAATTTTATTATAGTTTTCATCTTCATGATTACATTAAATTATAAATAACTATACTATTGGAATCTAATGGTATTTGACTAAAATTTCACATCAAACTGATGTTGCTTCTTGTCTTTTCCATTCGCTCCTACCACATCAATCACCATTTTTCCATCTTTTATCTTACAAAGCAGATAGCTGTTATTATCATTGACAAGGATGGGAAAGTTGGCTTTATCGGGTTCTGATTCACGGAAATAATATTTATGAGTGTGTCCGGATAACATCAGATCAATTCCAGCCGTATTTAAAACGGGCAACAAGGTTTGCTGCAAATGATAGTTTCCATGCCAATTGCCTATCGTCGGCGGGATGTGCAGGAATGCGATCCGAAGGGATGATTGCTTAAAATCGTTTTCTTCCACCACACTCCGCAACCATAGGGTTTCTTCTTCTCGATAATTGTCATAGTCGGCAATACCGGCATACTCCAAATCCGAATCCGGCTTATCTTCACCGGAATCAAGAACAAGAAAACAAACCTTACCTATGTTGAAACGATAATAAAAAGTTCCGGTAGACGTAGGAAAATACTTTATCAACGCATCGGAATAAACTCCACGTGTTTCATGGTTTCCCCGGTTGAAAACAATAGGCACTTCGGACGCAAACAATTCGACACAAGCATCAATATAATCTTTACATATCTGCTCCTGCCCCTCTACCCATGACGACATATCTCCATTAAGCAAAACGAAATCAAGAGATTTGAAATCTACTTCCCGACACAGAGACTTCATATAGTCACTCCGCCCGTGAATATCATTTAATACCAGAAAGGAAATTTCTTTCTTCCGGTCGTCGAAAGTTCTGAATCTGAAAGGTTCTTGCTTGTATACATTTGAAGCAGCAATCAATCCATAAGTTACCCAGTCACTCGAAGGCCAAGAGACAACTTCTCTCGAAAAAATCCGGTATCTGTATTCCCTGCCGGGTTCCAAATGTTTGATGCGTACACGGTGGATTGTATCATTGGCCCGCTTACGTCCGGACTCCGTATCGTAATATCGCGGACGTTCCTTCCCATAGAAATGATCTTCACCGGCAGGCGCCACTTCCACCCACGAAAGAGCAGGTTTGTTTGTAGTCCATACCACTGTCACGCCGTCGGTACTCATATCACACAGGTAAGGACCGTGTGTGATCTTTATACTGTCACCGTCATGTGCAGAAAGCCGAGCGGCAAAGATGACAAAAAATACAATTATCCAATTTCTCATAGAACGGTTCCTCCTTCTAATTTATTAGTTTGACCGATATGGTTTGTAAATCATTACTGTTGCAGCCGGTCATAATTTCAAATTCACCGGGTTCTACCACATAGTTCATGGCAGCATCATAAAAGCCTAAAGCTAAAGGAGAAATGTCAAACTGAACGGTCTTTGACTCCCCCGCTTTCAGGAATATTTTTTTGAATGCCTTCAACTCCTTTACCGGACGCACAACAGAAGCAACTTTATCATTCACATACAGTTGCACAGTCTCTTCGCCATCTCTGTCTCCGGTATTGGTTACTGTCACCGAAACGGAGATGGTCTCCTGTCGCGTATATTCTTTTTGGGTGCTCTGCGGAACTGAATAACTGAATGTGGTATAACTCAAACCGTAACCAAAAGGATAGAGCGGAGCATTCGGAACATCGATATGCCGGGTGGTTGAGGAATGGGGCATATCTCCCGGACGTCCGGATTTCTTATAGTTATAGTAAACCGGTACTTGTCCCTCTACCCGTGGAAAAGAAATGGTCAATCTTCCGGAAGGATTATAATCACCGAACAGTATATCAGCAATAGCGGTTCCTGCAGAAGTACCTAAAAACCAGGTTTCGAGAATGGCCGATACGTTCTTGTCCACCCATTCGATAGACAGCGGACGCCCATTCATCAATACGACGACAACGGGTTTCCCTGTGGCAACCAGTTCTTTTATCAATTCTTCCTGCACACCCGGCAAATCCAGTTGGGCACGGCTTCTCGATTCGCCACTCATCAAAGCTTTTTCACCGACAACGGCAATCACCATATCACTTTTGGAAGCCAATTTCACTGCTTCTTTGAATCCTGACTTATCTTCTCCGTCAAAATCGCAACCACGGGCATATCCAACTTTCGTTTTGTTACCGCCGATTTTGTTCTTTATGCCCTGCAATACAGTCGTCACATGGCGATCTTCCCCTCTTGCTCTCCACGAGCCCAGCAGTTCGGTCTGATTATCGGCCAGCGGACCTACCACGGCAATGGAACGGACATTTTTTGCCAGCGGTAATGTATGATTGTCATTCTTCAGCAGGACAGCCGATTTATGAGCCATGTCCAGTGCTGCATCCAGAAATTCTTTTTTCATGATTGTCTGCGATTCGTATTCTTCATTACAGAATTTATATGGATCAACAAACAGTCCCAAAGCATATTTGATATGCAGAATCCGACTGACGGAATTGTCGACATCTTCCATACTGATTTTACCGGCTTCTATCAGTTCTTTCATGTATTTATTATAGAGCCCATCTGTCATATCCATGTCGATGCCGGAATTGAAAGCCAGACGGGTAGCGTCTTTATCGTCTTCCGCCACTCCCTGCGCCACCAGCTGCTTCACTGCTTCCCAATCGCTTACCACAAAACCATTGAAATTCCATTGCCCTCTCAATAAGTCTTTGAGCAGGAACGGATGTGCGGACGCAGGAATACCATTTATATCATTGAAAGCACTCATAAAAGTAAGTACTCCCGCATCAATGCAAGCCTTAAAAGGAGGTAGATAAGTATCAAACAAAGTCCGTTCCGACATATCCACCGGAGCATAATCTCTTCCCGCCTGGGGAAGTCCGTAAGCTACCCAATGCTTTGCACATGCCAATACTGAATTATTCTCCCAAAGATTCCACTGAAAACCATTCACTCTTGCTTTGGCTATTTCACTTCCCAGGTAGGTGTCTTCTCCTGCTCCTTCCACTACCCTGCCCCAACGGGCGTCTCTTGCGATGTCGACCATAGGAGCGAACGTCCAATGTAGTCCGGCTGCCGAGGATTCAATCGCAGCAATCTTGGCAGCTCGTTCGATCGCTGCTAAATCCCAACTACACGATTCCGCCAAAGGAGTCGGAAAGATTGTCTTATATCCATGAATCACGTCCATCCCAAAAAGAATCGGTATCTTTATCCGGGAATAACGCATATTCTTTTCCTGCAAATCACGCAATGTCTTTGCACCGGATATATTCAAAACAGAACCTACAAGTCCGCGTGCTATCAATGAATCGCTCAAATATTCTGATTCAGGACCGGTTAGAAGGGTACGGCCTACGTATTGGGATAACTGGCCGATCTTCTCTTCCACAGTCATCCGTGAGAGCAAATCTTTAACAAATGAATCCGCTTCCGGAGTATGAGGTAGTTTACTATTTCCGACGATCCGGGTATGCGGATCGCGAACATAAACTCTTATCCAATCAATATCGAAATCAAATTGCTGCAATTCCTCCGCAGGATAGCCGACATCCAACTTGTCAAATGCTCCTACCTGCCCGGTGATAGCAATATCCCAAACTCTGTCCAGCCGATTCTCTTTACGAGCCTTAGTGATAAAATCAGTATATGCATCCCCCAACTGTGTACGGGTATGTATCTGGTAATTGACTTTATTATCTATCAGAAACGTAATGATGGCATGATTGTTATCAACAGGATCGGGATCTATCTGAACCGCATATACATGGAAATTATCTCCCGGCTTATCGTCTCCGATTTCAGTATATCGTATCTGACCTTTGGGTAGATTGATTCCCAACTTTTGCGTTTCCGAATTGAACAAATGCAAAGTTTGATTCGCTTTGGCCGGATAAGGATTTTCCCCGAAAGCTTTGGTAAAAAACTCCAGTATATCTATTTCGGCTACTCCAGCTCCTTTATAATGCCTCAACCAAAGTGCATTCCAAAGCCCATATAGATATGGGACTTTGGCTTTGATCTCTATGCGGCAGAAAAGAGGATAATATTTCTCCGTATCGGAATCTCTGCTGGACAGCGCTCCCGACCACCATCCGGTCTTGCTCTTCACACTGGGATGAACGGGACTGAGCGCATCTTTACTTTTGAATGAGCGAATTCGACAAATCTTCTCTCCTGTAGGAAGGGTTTCGATAAAGACCTGCTCCGGACGGTATGTCTGAAGCATGGCTTTATTTTCCTGATTATAGGTGGGTCGCCCCACTTTTGGGGAACCATATATTCCCCAATACCGGGAGTCAATCACATCTCCGTTAAACTCGTCTCCATCGTAATAAATCCATCCGGGAGGGGTTTCTGATGAAGGAGGAATAACGGTTTGGGCTTTCACCACCCCGATACAGCAAAATATGATTATTAGAATCTTTATTTTCAACATGATATTTCTTTTTAATGATTTACCAACCCGGATTCTGTTTCCAGTTCTTCAACTGCAGAATCTCACTTTCAGGTATGGGATACCAATACATTTTAGAATCAAACACTCTCTTTTCTACCACAGCACGGGAATAATCAAACTTCTCGACGGGATATTCCGGCTTTTCAGGAATCTCTGGTTCTGTTTCATCCCGGGTAAATACACGTACCCAATCTACATCCATCGAAACGTTTCTCAAATTGGCATTCCTGTCTTCGGGATAGCCGATACCATTTTCATTCTTTCCTCCGATTTGTCCGGTTATCGCAATGTCCCAGGTTCGCTTTTCTCTTCCCTCCGCTATTGCTTTGGTTATAAATGTATTATATCTGTCATCATAGTCAATCGTCTTGAATGTATTGGTTACTTTACCATCCAACAGGTAGCTGATGATAGCATGCTTATCCGGAGAAACCGGGTCCGGATCTACCTGAACGCCATACGTATGGAAGTCTGCTCCCGGATCAAAATCAAGCACTGTATGTCGTCCGTACCCATTCACGTTGATTCCCAGATTGCCTGTTTTATTATCATGCAAATGTAAAGCCTGGCTAAGCCGGCGGGGTGAAGCCGTATTCTCAAATTCCTTGACGAAAAACTCTTCGATGTCAAGTTCCGCAACACTGGCTCCTGCATAATGACGACACCACGGTCCCATCCATATACCATATATATAAGGTATTTTTGCACGAATCTCAATGCGGGAATGCAGAGGGTAATATTTCCCCTGATAACCATATTTGTCGGTATCCCGGCTGGACAAAGCTCCCGACCACCATCCTTCTCTCGTACTGGCAGTGCTTAATGTCGGAGCCGGTGGATTGTCGTCCTTGGTGGCTGTTATCCGGGCAAAGCTCAATCCGCCACTCCCTTTCTCAATCGTAATCTGTTTTTTACGATAAGTCTGGATATTTCCGGTGGGTTGTCCATACTGGGAGTTTCCTACCGGAGTGTCGCTTCCATACTGTCCCCAATATGAGTTGTTTATGACCAAATCATTGAATTCGTCTCCATCGTAATAATGCCATCCTTCCGGAACTTCGTTAGCCGGTATTACGGAATTCCGGGTAACAGCTCTTCGAGCCTGATTCTTACGGGTGATTTCAAGACCTAGCAAATCTCCTCCGAGTGTTTCTTGCGCAATCTTCCACCGTCTTACATCCCACGAACGATGCTCCTCAAATGCCAGTTCGACACGACGTTCACGCCGGATACGCTCACGCATTTCGTCCTGCGTCAATCCGGAAGGCAGATTCGGTTGTCCGGCACGGCTGCGCACTCGATTGACGTATTCTGCTATATCCGCATTTTCGGGATCGTATTCGTTCAAGGCTTCCGCATAATTCAGGTAAATCTCCGCTAAACGAAACAACGGCCAGATATGTCCCTGACTTCCTCCGCCGGTTTGGATATTCACATCTTCATTAAGGTATTTTTTCAGATAGAATCCGGTTTTGGTTGCATTGGTAACGCCCAGACCGTCTTTTCCACCGTCCCAATTCTCTACCGCCGTGCTTTTCCAAACGGAATCATTCAGCAGAATGGTAGCATTCAACCTGTCATCCCGGTAGAATTGCGGACGAACGGCATTTTCCTCATTCTCCCAACTAAAATAGCTGCCATCTTTCATTTCATAAGAGTCTACCAGATTCAACGAAGGATTGACGCCGCCTACCCCACCATAACTGACAGGAAAGTTGTATTTTTCAAAGTCGGAACTGTTTCCGTAACGACGCATCAGAATAAACTCGGAATTCTGAAAGTTATTCTTGAATAAAGTGGCATAACTGCCATACAACGAATATATGCCCAGATCAATTACGTCTTTCGCAGCCTGTGCCGCAGCTTTCCATTTCTCCATATCGGAAGGAAGATCGCTTTCCGAAAAATTCTGCCAGTCCAGATACAAGGGACTGGCCGCATACAATAAAACTCTGCTTTTCAAAGCCAATGCGGCTCCCTTCGTTGCACGTCCCAAATCCGAATCGATTCCTCGTCCCGGAGTTAAATCGAGCACTTCGGCTACCTTATCACATTCGCTGGAGATGAATGAGATGCAATCGTCCATAGACGGGCGTGGAGTCTCCGAATAATCCGCATTGACGGATAGTGTAGAAGTAATCACAGGTACAGGTCCGAAACGTTTCACCAGCTCGAAATGGAAAAACGCTCTTAAAAAACGGGCCTCATATTTCCATGTTTTCAAGTCATTCAGACGGTTCTGATATTCATTCTGATTATCCGGATCGAGTCTGTATTTATCCAGATTCACTCTGTCTACATTTTCTATAAATTCATTCGCTATGCGAATTCCTGCGTAATACTTATTCCACAAATCATCCGGATTGGACCTTGAATTCCAGGCTCCGGTGTTGAAGTGCTGGATGTTGCAGGAGGCATTAGCATGTTCGGCATCATCGGTAGCGGCATCCAACATAGCTTCGGAACCGATACGGTTGAAACCATCAGGCAGATACCGATAAGCATTGACTAGAAATTTGCTTGTACGTTCATAGGAAGTAAAGGTCATCTCGTTGTCGATAAACGAATCATACTCTCTGTCCAGATAATCACTGCATCCGGACAATATGCTGATAGCAGCAAGAGCATTCAATATGATAGATAAACCTATTGGGTATTTCATAATTATTATATTTTTGTTCTTACCTATTAAAAATCAATTTTTATTCCCAGGTTGTAGGAACGTGTCAACGGATATGTAATCAAAGAACTGCTTTCCGGGTCGGCCAATCCGTCAAGATGACTCACGGTGAAAAGATTGCTCGCATTAGCATACACATACAATCTGGACAATTTTATCGCTCTTGCTATTGACTGGGGGAAGGTATATCCAATCCGGATATTCTTCATTCTGAAGTAGTTTCCGTTTCTTTTCCAATATGTAGATATCCGGTAATTGTTTTCAAATGTCCGGGTAGACAAACGGGGATAAGAAGCATTGGGATTCTCCGGTGTCCAGCTGTCGAGAGCCAGTTTTGAAGCAGAGCCATTGTCGGTAAAGGAATAAGCCAACGGCCCGCTCAAATAGATGTCTCTATTGGCAACGCCATGAAATAAAGCCTCAACGTCTATCCCTTTCCATTCAAAGCCTATTTTCAAAGCATAATTCCACTCCGGAATATTAGAATATCCCACAGGATAGGAGTCATTGGAATCGACTACTCCATCACCATTTTTATCGATATATTTTATATCACCGGGGTTTACTTCTCCAAACTGCGGTACCGGTAAATGTGACTTCAGACTTCCATTCGAATCGAAATCACTCTCCTGATACAGTCCGTCAGCAACAAGTACAAAAGGAGTATTCACGGAACGTCCTTTACGATATTGATAATCGTAGAGTTTCACTTCTTCCGCCATATCGACAATTTCATTCTTTGCATACCACGCCGATGTTTCAACGTAATAGTTGAAGTTATTTTTAAGACTGCTTTCGTACCTGATCGTACCCTCGAAACCTTGATTCTTTACTTTACCTACATTCATATAAGGCAATATGTCGCCATAAGAGGCTCCAACAAATCCGGGAATAGTGGAATACGGCTGTGACAGGATATCATATCTTTCTTTATGGAAATAATCGAATTCTACCGACAGCCCTTTCAGTAAAACTGCATCCAATCCGATATTGAATACACGTTCCTTCTCCCAACTAATATCGGGATTGGCAATCATATCTGCCCGAAACCCGCCTGTTGATGACGACCCTGTACCTAAAAAATAGGAGCCGTTACTGCTATAAGTCTGGTCGAACAGATAACGTCCGTTCTCATTCTGATTGTTTCCAACCAGTCCGATAGATGCTCTTAGTTTCAAATATTCAACCCAGTTGATATTTTTCATGAAGTTTTCTTTCGACAGTATCCATCCGGCGGAGAAAGCGGGAAAGAATCCATATCTTTTTCCAGGAGCATAATCATCACAACCTGTATATGAAGCTGCAAATTCTCCTATGTATTTTTGATTATAAGAGTAAGTTACCCGCCCTGCATAATTCAAGTATTTAATGTCATCACGACTTCCATATTTCTGATATAAATCAGACAGGAAAAAGATGCTGGCAGTGAGTTGATGTTGCTTGAAAACGCGATCATAATCCAACTGTGCCTTAAAGTTCAGACGGCTCCAGTCAGTACGGAATCCTTCATCGGATTCCAAAGGAGAATCAGCGCCGTAGGGTGTATATAGCACCTCTCCCCCTGCTCCTTTGGAAAGAGAATAACGGGCATAATTCTGATTCTTTATAGATGAATCCGCCATATAGTTGTTGTAGGCAATACCGGCACTGACACTTAATCCCTTTGTCAGTTTCTCCAGGTCGTATTTAGGCATAAAAATCAGTTGGAAAGTCCGGCTGTTTTCTTTATAAAGCCCTCTGCTGACGATATTACCGACCGGGTTGGTAAAAGCGGCATTTCCTCCATACGATCCGTCGGGGTTGTACACCGGAAATGCATTCGGAGCTGTTCTCCATATCGCTCCCAAAAGTCCGTTGGCAGAACTGCTGCCTCCGGGAATAGAGCGATTACCTACACTCCCGCTAAAATTGAGTCCGGTAGACAGGTGCTTGCTTATCTGGATATTCAAATTAGACCTGAAATTAAAGCTCGCATAATAGGCATTCGAGTTTTCCCGGCGTTTTTTATCGGTGTCTTTGTAGAAACCGATGTTCTGCAAAAGATTCATCATTACATAGTATTGCACCACATCTCCTCCTCCTTTAAAACTTAAATCAGCCATACTCAAAGGAGCTGTATTATTCAAAATGGCCTTTTTCCAGTTTACATTGGGGTAAAAGTAAGGATCGGTGTTGTTCTGATAGGCATTCAATTCCTCTGGAGTGTATAAACGAGGCAATCCGTCATTCACACGCGCCTGATTGTATAAGGTGGCATAATCATACGCATTGATAGGATCGGGAACGCCCAACGGTTGTTGTATTCCCGTTTGTAAACGGATACTGACTTGCGGAGCGGAAACGCATCCTTTCTTGGTTGTCACCAATAAAACACCATTTGCACCACGCATACCATATAAAGCCAGAGCCGAAGCGTCTTTCAATAATGTTACAGACTCGATTTCCGCAGTGGACAGACTTTCAATCGGGGCTTCGAAACCGTCGACATATACCAGCATTTTTTGTCCGCTTGCATAGGAAGTACGTCCCCGGAGGTAGAGATTCGCGATAGAGAAATCATAGCCGGGCTCTCCGCTTTGTTGCAACAATGTTAGTCCGGGAAGCTGTCCTTGCAGACTATTTCCCAAGCTTGCGGAAGTAGTTTTCAGCAAATCTTCCCCACGTATGGAAGAAATGGCACTTGTTCGCCTCCATTCCGGTTGTTGCCCATAGGCGACTTCTACAAGTGCAGAATCGGCTATGTGTTGAGCAAACAAAACGGGAGCATAAAAAGTGAGAATAGTAGTCAAAAGTATAGCATAACGCTTCCCTTTGTATATACTGTTTATTATTGTCATACCTTTTATTTTTAGTTGATTGAACATATTTACCATCCCGGATTCTGAAGCATATACCCTTTATCTATTTCGGTCTGCTTGATAGGATGTAAATAAGAACGGTCACTCCATAATCTGTTTTCAAAGACATAAGGTTTGTAATGTACTTTACCCGGTGCTCCTGTAACAGCGGAGAGCTGCAATCCATACATGGCACCTTTCATAACACCTTCATCATCGGCTATCAGCCAACGTCTTATATCCCAGAAACGATGATCTTCATAAGCCAGTTCCACGGCTCGTTCTCTTCGCAGTTTCTCCCTGAACTGCTCTTTATTCAAAGTGGAAGGAAAGCCCGGCATTCCGGAGCGTTCACGAACTTTCAGGACTGCATCGAATGCTTCTTTCGGGGGAGTTTCATAATATTCATTCAAAGCTTCTGCATAATTCAGATAGAGTTCGGCTACCCGGAAGACAATCCAGTCCATATTAGTGGAGTTGCGCGGAGCCGTTGCTCTTAGTACGCGAGGTACCCATTTGCGAACCAGGTGTTTCGTTTTATCATTGGCTACATTGTGAGCTCCACCGGGCAGAAAATTAAGAATTCCAATCTCTGTATTCCAGTTAGCTCCATGTGCTGCAATGGTTTGCGCAAAACGAGGGTCCAGTTCGTCGTACTTTTCAAGCAGATCATCGCCACCATCCATATTCCATGTTTGTTGGTTCCCGTCTTTTTTCTCATAGAAACGCACGAAATTGAAGGTTGTAAAAAGACCGCCGTCGCTCCAACTACTTCCCGCCCATGCCGGTATATTGCTTGTTATGGGATGACTGCTTGTTGTGAAATTCCGATATTTTTTGTTGGCCAGAATTATTTCTTTGTTATCGGGAGCAGTCCACACATGTTCGTAATTTGTTTCAGGTGTTCCCTCATCGTACAAGTCATAATAGCCAGAAGATTCAACAGCGGTAATGGCTGCCTTGGCTGCTTTAGCAGCTTCATTCCAGCGTTCTTTACTATAGTTTCCATATCCTATCAGGTCATTATTTCCACTTAAAGGAAGGTACGGATCGTCGGTATTGAACAAAGGACTCGCCGCATACAGGAGTACTCTGGATTTGAGGGCTAAGGCGGCTATCCTGTTTGCCCGTCCTACCAATATCGAATTCGTATAATAATCCGGTAATATGGAGGCAGCCCGGTCACAATCGACAAGAATGGAGTCTACACAATCGGAAAATGTATTACGGGGTAGTTTACCATCTTCCGACGGATTTATTCTACGGTGTATTATAGGCAGTCCACCATATCTATATACTCCTTCCCAGAAGACCAAAGCCCGCATAAAATAGGCTTCGCCTCTGGAACGTGTCTTAAAATCAACGTCTCCCGGATCATCGGGCACTTCGTCAATACGTTCAAGCACGATATTGCATTTTCGTAATGTCTGCCAACGGGTGTTGTGACGGGGGTCTTCATCCCAGTCTATGCTGCTGTTGTTATGATTGTCCACGTTCCACGAGGCATTGCCCTTCCCCCAGTTTGCACCTTGTTCGGCTTCATCACACGCTCCTGCCAGGGTTGAGGTTGCACACAATTTACGGTCGATCCCGCTACTTCCCATCGAGAACCCCAGCGGCATACCTTCTGCATAGATGCCTGTTATGTATTGTTCTGTCAAAGTCCTGTCGGCAAAGACACCGTCTTCATCCAAATCGACAGAGGGCGGAGCTTCCAGATAGTCACTACACGAAAACATCAATACAGACGACAGAAGTATTGCACATATATATGTTATTCTTTTCATGATTATCAAAAATTTATATTAAGACCAATATTATATACTTTCTGCAACGGATATGTATTGATTTCAACATTTCCACTTCTCGAAGGTGCTTCCGGGTCCAGATCTACCACATCTGTCCACGTGAATAAATTGGAACCGTTGAAATATAATCTTACACTATTCAGGTTAAGCCGTTTGACAAAACCTCCGGTAAATGTATATCCTACTTCGAGGTTTTTCAATCGCAAATAACTGGCATCCCGTATCCAAAGAGTAGAAGGACGATAGTTGTGATCGGTTTCTCCGTTGGGATTCAGAGACAAACGGGGAAAGGTGATCTTTTCTCCTGCCTCAGACCGTTCCTGTGTCCAACGTTCTTTTATCAGAGATTTCGCACTCTCTTCTCCTTTCGCGAAAGGCCACATCGACCGTCCGAAATATTTAATGGATACATTGTCAGCTCCCTGAAATAAGATGGAGAAATCAAATCCTTTATATTGCGCTCCGAATGAGAAACCGTAAATAATCTCCGGTACGGGGGTGTATCCTATCGGAACCATGTCGTAATCATCAATCACTCCATCCTGGTTGACGTCTACATACTTGACGTCTCCCGGTTGCAACTGATTCCCGCTCCATGAACTTTTAGGACGGTCTAATGCATTGATTTCTTCCCACGAGTTATAGTATCCGTCAAAGATCAGTCCGAAAAACTGATTCTTTCTTCTTCCGGTAGTCATCTGATAATCATATCTCTTCTGCACTTCATCCATGTAGATGATTTCATTCCTCGCAAATGAATAATTGAAGCGTGCCCAATAATGGAAATCTTGTATATGATGTCTAAAATTAAGGTCCATTTCCCAACCGCGATTTTCCATTTCTCCAAAATTATATGCAGGAAGATTAGCACCTATAATCATGGGGGATGTTGATCTGTTGGCTAATATGTTATTTCGTTTTTCTTTGAATATATCAAATGAAGCAGTCAGACAATTATTGAACAGATTAATATCTACACCGACATTCATCTTTTTCGCCTTTTCCCAAGTCAAATCAGGATTACCGATTTTATTTTCAACAATCATCAGTGAAGTATACGGATTGGAAGCCAAACCGAAATTATACTTGTTCACACCCGAATCGCTCGCTGCTCCATAAGAAGACGGCAGATACAAAAATCGATCACCACCTATCTGATCGTTTCCTACCTCTCCGTAGGACCCTCTCACCTTTAGATATTTAACGATATTGTTTTTCGGAAAAAACTTTTCTTCACTGATGACCCAACCTAATGAAACAGCAGGAAAAAATCCGAACCGTTTGCCTTTGGCAAAATTCTCGGTTCCGTTGTATCCCATATTGAATTCTGCCAAATAACGGGAGGCATATTCATAGGTCAATCGTCCTACCAATCCCTGATAAGCATTAGGTACATAATATTGAAGGGAGGGGGAATAGTATTTACTCTGATTATACAGAATAAGTGCTGTCGTTTTATGAAGCCCGAAAGTTCTATTATAATCAATTCCAAACTCCATATATACTTTCCGGTTCTTATCCCATCCGGTACTTACAGACCAGATACTCTCTTCTGATTGGGGGATCAGATAGATGTAATCCGGATCTTCCGCATCACGGCGCGCAAGATAATAAGGAAAGGTTTTCGAATATTTCTTACGGCTGTAATAATAGCTATCATACGCGATACTCCCGTGTACGGACAAACCTTTGGTCAGCAAAGATGATAAATCATAATTCAGACGTAATGTTGTATTGATGTTATTTCTATTATCTTTCTGATAACCGTTGCTTAATAAGGTTTGCCAGGGATTGACGCTTCCCAATCCATCCTGTATGCGGACAATTTTATTGTCCACCAATCCCGGAGAGCTCAAGGGATTGGCAAAAGAAATAGCTTGCCAGATTCCACTGTTACCGGAGCCCGGAGTAATCACTCTGCCTATCTGGGCGGCCATTTGAACAGTTGTCGAAAAGTCCCGCGTTATCTGAAAATCGAAATTAGTTCTGAAGTTATAACGGGTGTTACGGGGATTTACATCATGATCCGAATCTATCTTGGTATGTTTATAGATACCGGTCTGATCGAAATAACTTCCCGATATAAAGTATTTCACACGTTCTGTACCACCCGAAAGGTTGATGTTATGTTGAGTGCGGGTAGAAAACTTTCTAAGAAAATCGTCTATCCAGTTAGTGTTCGGATGCAAAATCGGATCAAAGCCATTTCTGTACAATTCAATATCTTTATCCGTGAATTTCGGTTGGTAGGTAGAACCCGAAACCCGGGAGTCATTTTCTAAAGCTTCATTGTATAAAGTTGCATAATCCGCACTATTCAGATAACTGGGGAGCTGGGTAGATTGCTGCAAAGCAAAATTACCCGAATAGCTCAACCGGGGACGCCCTCTTTCCCCTTTACGGGTAGTAATTAATACTACGCCGTTAGCTCCCTTTACTCCATAGATCGCTGTTGCCGAAGCATCTTTAAGTATATTCAATGATTCAACTTCATTCGGATCTATGCCGTCAAAATTAGTTCGTTCGATGCCATCGATCATTATTAAAGGAGCCGTGTTGTCTGTAAATGTACTGACACCTCTGATTAACAGACTGGAAGCGTCTTCGCCGGGAGCACCACTTCTTTGAAAAGCAATCAATCCCGGCATTCGTCCTACCAGCATGTTACTAATATTGGATTGTTGTGTCTGTACCAGTTCTTTCCTCGAAATAGAAGCGATAGATGCTGTCACACTTTCTTTCTTCTGCTTTCCGTAGCCGACAACAACGACTTCCTCCAGACTTTGCTCGGCTTCTTTTATTTCAATAGAAAGCACTTTATTGTCTTTTACAGGTACTGTCGTCGTGACATAACCGATATAACTGATTTCCAAAACTGCATTCGGATTTACAGATAAGGCAAAGCGCCCGTTTATATCGGAAATTATGCCGTTAAATGTACCGACTTCCTTGATATTGGCACCGATAATCGGTTCTCCTTTTGTATCGGTAATAGTACCGGTTATTCTCCGAGGTTCCTGTGGCTGTGAAGAAAGATTCTTTTTCACTGCCGTTTTTCTCTTTACAACAATCTGTTTTCCATTTATTTCATATACCAGATTTGTCTTTTCAAACAAGGCTGACAATTTTTCTGTGATTGTCTTCTTCCTAGATAGATCTACACTGACAACTTGATTTAAACTAGGTCGGATATCTTTCGAATAGATGAAAACGTAGCCTGTTTCTTTCTCTATATCTTTAAAATATTCCAGTAGAGTCCCTTTCTTTATATCATAGAGTTCGCTCGTTCCATTTCCATTAGCGAGAGTTACATTCGCTATAAATAGAAAAATAACAAAAAATTTCACAAACAGATATGATTTACAAAGAAAATATGCCCTATTTGCATGATTGTAATAGGAATTTTCCATATTTTTGCGTATCAATTTTTAGGTTTTTCATAAGTAATTGAAAAATTTAAATCTCACGGGTTCGGAAGAGTTGCCTCTCTTCCGAACTTCTTTTTTACAAAGGCTTCATTTCTGTGGTTTATTCATAGGCATTAAATTTTTAGGGTTATTACTCGATTTTTATACTTCCCGCTTCAATTGTACACTGGACATCGTACAGCAACGAGAAGGTTTTCATGACTTGTTCTATATCATCAAATAAGATAAGTTTTCCCATTGTACACTTTTGCGCAACTTCCGGCGTACATGTGATAGATACATTATAGTAGCGACTTAGCCGTTGGATAATATCTTTCATTGTCTCACCCCGGAACTGAAGTACGCCATCTTTCCATGAAATATAATCGTAAGCATTAACTTCGTCGATGCCGGATATCCCATCACTCAACTTAAAACGCTGATTAGGCAAAAGGACAAAATCTTCATTGGAGTTTGCTTTTACATTTACTTTTCCTTCTACCAACACCACGGATTGCAATGCATCATCAGCATAGGCAGACACATTAAACTTTGTTCCCAATACATTAACTGTCAGTTGGGGTGTCTCTACATAAAAAGGCCGGGAAGTATCTTTGGCAACTTCTATATAAATCTCTCCTTCTACTTTTATCCTGCGTTCGCCCGGACCAAAAGAGGAAGGGAAACGTAATTTACTTCCGGAATTAATCCATACTTTCGATCCGTCTGCCAATACAATGGATGAATGGCTACCATAAGGAACTATCAGTGTATTTTGTTTTCCGGGTTGAACCGCTCCCTCTTTGATTATCTCTGTTTCCTTACCATCGGATTGAATAGTAATATTGCTATCATAAGTAATGACGGCATTATTCTCTATCTGAATCGCTTCCGCATCATCTCTTATCAGCATTACTTTCTGATACAGAGTATCTGCTTTCACATTGACAAGCAGATCATCAGCAGTTCCGGACGTCTGAAAAGAATGAATCAACCAGAAAGAAACAATACCTAATATTAGTACACAGGCGGCAGCATAACGGGTAAATAAGATAAAACGATGTCTCTTATCACGACGCTCCATGCTTGTCTCTATACGTGCCCACAATCTTTCTGATTCTTCGGGTAAGCGCTGAACCGGATTCAGCCGGGCAGATAATATGATTTTGCGGGCCTCCTGTAGGGATGCTTGATCTTCGGGATGCTCTTTTTGATAATTAACCCACCATTCTTCCGATTCCTGGGTAGGAGCCAGACACCACAATATGAAGTCTTCATTTTGTAGCCATTGTTTTGTCGATTCGGGTATTCGATCTGAATGCATACTCGTTCTTTTTACGGTTTCACTTTAAAAACACGCAAAGAACAAAAATACCCCCACGAAAATTAAAGAAAATAACCGAAAAGGAAAAAATAAATAATTTGAGGCTGAATTTTACGCATTTGTTCGATAGCCCGATACACTAATTTCTGTGCTGCTTTAGGTTGTATTCCCATCAATTTCCCGATTTCCTCATAGCTAAGTCCTTGGGTATAACGAAGATATACAGCCTCCCGTTGCCGGTCTGTAAGGCTATCCAGCATCTTTTTCAGCTGTTTTTGCATAGCGGCTCTTTCTTTTTCTTCATCTATGAGTTCAAAGCCGTTCACTTCAATAAGGAAACTATAGTTATCAGAACCTTCTTCCAGAAATTCGGTATTCATTTCTTTTTTCTTAATGGTCCGAATCCGGTTCTTCAAACAGTTCAACAGATAGAACTTCATATTCTGACTTTCCCAAAGTTTGTGCTCACGCTCATATAAATGCAAAAAAACATCGTGAATGGCATCTTCTAAAAGTTCTTTACTAATGCCAAAAGCAATGCCGTATGAAAACAAATCGTTCTCATACGTCTCATATAACCACTTATATAAGGATTGCTTATTCTTCACACTATCTTCACAAAAAGTTAGAATCCTATCTTCTAAAGAATATTGAAATGGTAATTATCACCAGCCTGTCTCATCCCATCCGGCAGCGGAGTACCATTGTATCGACTGACGATAAAAAGGATTTATCTCCTCTTCATACGACTGACGAAATATATAAGTAGAAAGTCCTGCAGAGCCATTCATCGAGAAACTACCGCCATAACTGGAGTAATTATTAGGAGTAGTCTTCCAATAAACCACAGCAGCATCATAAGCAGCTTTCCAAGCCTCATATTCGCTAGTCTCACTACCTAAAGAACGTATTAATCCATCAAAATCATAATAATACTTACTGGACCGACAATCATAACAGAGTATGCCCGATGTGGCTATCGCTTGTCTGCCCTTAATATATTTCAGAATAATCTCACTACTGCTTTTAGCCAGTTGTTCCAACATGGAAGTGTTCACTACAGAAACAGAGACTCCTGCCGTCCAGGGATCACCTAAGCCCCAATTATATGGCAATTTGCCAGTATAAAGATTTTCATCTGCATAAAATTCAAAATATGCCTTTGCTATGTCCGTAGCCGATGCATTATTGGCAAACATAGCCGGAACTACTTTCTGATATGGAGCACCCGGTGCGGGTATCTCTGTCGGAGAGCCTATTATGTAATCCGCATGTTCCTTCAATTCATAGACCACCTCAACAGATTGCATAAAGCATGCATCGAAAAGAAGAAAACTCAAATGAGGCGCATTACGCAGAACATCTTTTAACTCGGAAATATCCATGTAATTTGAACCACCATCCTGTCCCCACCAACGGGTTTTATTCTGCGATTTTGCCAACCATCCTTCTCCATGAGACCACAAAACCAACCCATAACTCTGTGCCGGATATTCAGAAAATGCCGTGTTGATAACCTCCTTCATCTTAGAGACATCTACAGAGTTTCGTCCTTCATACGTAGCGATTAGCTCCTCCTGTACGACATTCTTCTTTTTATCCTTCTTCAATCGAATTAGTTTAGGACTTGATCCGGTATCAATGTATACGAGTAGGTTATAAGAGTTATCATCTACAGACTGCATTCCCTCTGTCATTTCCGCCAAATCCTCTGTGGCAAAGCTGCGAAGAGAATTGTCACCTGCTATATAAACAAGAACTGTACGCATCTGGACTCCTCTTTCATCATCGTCATTATGACAAGCGATTACCAGCATAGCCAAACACACAAACAAGGAGAATATTTTTATCTTTTTCATTAGATTTCAAGTTTATTACGAGGCAAAGATAAAAAAATAAGAGATGCAAAGCTGCATCTCTTATTATATTAACAATTTAACTATTGCTTATTATTCTTCCGGTTTTGTAAAGCGGAATTTATCTGAATCAATCCGCGATACCGTCATTCTATTATTCTTCTTATATTTATTCAGAATCTTCGTTGCTTCTTTTTCCAACTTCTTTCTGTTTTCCGAGAAGTAAATCATACATGTACTATTCTGCTGCAGTTGGTTATCCTCCAGATAATTTTTCAACTGATAACTATATAATTCACGATGAGCCAAGAACCCTTCTTTGCTAACCTTCGCACTATCTAATATCTGAATATCCGTGAAATAGACTACCGTATCCGTAAATGAAGCAGAAATTCCAAAAGCATAAACCGGTTTAGAATGGTCTTTTTTCAGAGAAAAAGCGGAGCACATGGTAAACACAAGTGCAATTGCAAATAGTATTTTTACGTATTTCATATCATATAATTTTTAACCTTGCAAAGGTAACAAAAAAGAGGAGATTACCTCTATTTATCTCAAATAAATAGCATTTCTTAGTCATAGACCCATAGCAGGACTGGTTTCTTTTCCGCTTTGAGCAACCCGTCAACTTTCCTCATCACTTCATCGGATATTACAGGACACCCTTGACTGATTCCTAACGGAAGATGCAAAGGATACACCTCTGTTTCCGGCAACGGAGTATAAGAATGCAACACGATATACCGCTTGAAAGCATTATCATTCGTCGCTTCCAATCCATGTAATTTATAATGAATATTGATTCCCCACTTGCTATACGACCGGATACCCACCTTGTATTTCCCCAAAGAAGAGCAATAACTACCTTCCACATTGCTGAATACAGGCTTGGACACAGTGCTATTTTTCCCATATCCATGAGCACAGAGACTGGCATACTTCACGGAATCTCCTTTGAAATCCCATACAAAGAAACGCCTTTTACCAGAATGAATACTGAAATCTACCAGAAAGCAATAATTCGTATTATACCCATTCTTATCACAATAAGCCTTTCCCGCCTGTGCTTTTTCCCGCAAACGCTGCTCTACTTTAACAGGCACCGAATCAGAAGAGGATGCCGCACATTTTGCATACGCCACCATCCCTGCTCCCAAAGCAATAAGAACCAATGATATTAAAACTGACTTTTTCATAAAACTCACATAGTATAAGATTGAATTATAGAATGGGGCTTATGTAAAAAGTCGCATAAGTACATTCTTCTATATGAAAAGTGCGACTTATGCGACTCAAATTCTTTTTTCTTTCAGAAACTGATATTCCTTACTTATCCCAAGTAAGATTTGAGCAATTTACTACGATTACTTTGTCTAAGTCTTCTAATTGCTTTTTCTTTAATCTGACGAACGCGCTCACGTGTGAGGCCAAATTTATCGCCGATTTCTTCCAATGTCATTTCTTGCTGTCCGATACCGAAAAACATCTGAATGATTTCTTTTTCTCTATCGGTTAACGTAGAAAGAGCTCTATCAATTTCCCTCGCAAGAGACTCATTAACCAGAGAGCGGTCCGCCATTGGCGAATCATCGTTAACCAACACATCCAACAGGCTGTTATCCTCCCCTTCCACAAAAGGCGCATCCACCGAAATATGACGGCCGGATACCTTCAGCGTATCAGAGATTTTATCAACCGGAATTTCCAGTTCGTCTGCCAACTCCTCGGGAGACGGACGCCGCTCGTTTTCCTGTTCAAACTTCGAGAAGGCTTTGCTGATCTTATTCAGCGAACCTACCTGATTCAACGGGAGACGAACAATACGCGACTGCTCTGCCAATGCTTGCAGAATAGACTGGCGAATCCACCATACAGCGTAGCTAATGAACTTAAATCCACGTGTTTCATCAAATTTCTCGGCAGCCTTAATCAGTCCTAAATTGCCTTCATTAATCAAGTCAGGCAAACTCAAACCTTGGTTCTGGTACTGTTTAGCCACAGATACGACGAAACGAAGATTGGCACGTGTCAATTTTTCCAATGCTACACGGTCACCCTTACGAATGCGTTGAGCGAGTTCCACTTCTTCCTCGACAGTAATCAGGTCTTCACGGCCGATTTCCTGCAAATACTTATCAAGAGAAGCGCTCTCTCTGTTAGTGATACTTTTGGTAATCTTTAGTTGTCTCATTCTTTAAAAACAGATTTGGAGTGCAAAGTTACGACAAATAATTTGTTAACATACAAAATTAAGTAACTTTTACACTATATTTTTCATCTAATAAAACAAAAAGAGATGCCGACAAGTTGATTGGCGGCATCCTTTTTCTATTTCATTAGCTTATCCTGCAATCTTCTTACCTTATTTTTATATATTACTCTTGAGTCAGATCGACAGCGAAATATCCGCGTTTACCTGATGGGAACACACCGGTCAGGAATAATACCTGGTTCGGAGACTTAACAGCAGCTTTCATTACTTCTTCCAGATCGCTGACTTTGCGCATCGGCTGGTCATTAGCTTTCAGGATAATGAAGCCTTTACGAACTCCTGCATCTGACATCTTACCGGAAGAAACTCCTGTCACTTGCAGACCGTAACCTAGATTCAATTGCTTCTTCAAGTCATCCGGCAACTCTTTGAAAGCAGCTCCCAGGATTTCCATGCCTGCATCCTTCACGATCTTGGTAGTACCTTGCTCGTTCTTCAACGTTACTTCAACGGTCTTTTCCTTCTTATCGCGCATCAGTTTTACTTTCACCTTATCACCCGGACGATGTTTAGCAAGTGCTTCCTGCAAGTCAGCCATATTGGATACTTTCTTATTATCCACACCGATAATTACGTCATCGACTTTGATATCAGCTCCGGCAGCAGAACCATTCTCTACGATTTCAGAAACCCATACTCCTTCTACAACACCCAGTTCTTTAGCTTTATCTGCCAATGTCTTACCGGATTTGTCAATCGGTTGACGGTCGTCCATCAAACTGCTACCGATAGAGCCACCACGAATACCGAGCAATGCACGTTGTACTGTTCCATATTGTTTCAAGTCGGCAATTACTTTCGTCATAATGCTGGTCGGGATAGCAAAACCGTATCCTGCATAAGCACCTGTCGGAGAAGAAAGCACTGAATTGATACCAACCAATTCACCTTTGGCATTTACCAGTGCACCACCACTGTTACCCTGGTTGATGGCAGCATCCGTCTGGATGAATGATTCTATACCACCATTATATACTCCCAGAGAACGGGCTTTTGCACTTACGATGCCGGCAGTTACAGTAGAGTTCAAATTGAACGGGTTACCTACTGCCAATACCCACTCTCCTACTTTCAACGCTTCGGAATCTCCCACCGGAATAGTCGGGAAATCATCACCCTCAATTTTCACCAGCGCAAGGTCGGTGCTAGGGTCAGTACCAATCACGCGTCCCTTAAACTCACGGTTATCATTCAGTTTCACACTGATTTCATCCGCACCTTCAATCACATGATTATTCGTTACGATATATCCATCCTTCGAGATGATTACTCCCGAACCAAAACCTACACGAGGTTGAGACTGTACCTGACGTTGCTGTCCGCGTCCATCACCAAAAAAGAAATCGAAAATGTCCGGCGCTTGCTGAACAGTTCTTGTTTTAGCTTCTTGAGTAGACCTTATATGTACGACAGCATGAAGTGAATTCTCGGCAGCCTGTGTCAAATCAACAGGTTGAGCGTTCACAGCGTCAAAAGCAGCCAATTTGACATTGGGATTCTGCTTGAACATCTCATTAAAAGATGTTTCTTTTGCAGATTCGTTAGATTGCAACAATTTGTAAGTTGTCAATCCTGCAACTCCTGAGCTAAGAAGAATGATTGCTCCTACTCCCAGAATGTTCTTTGTTGTCTGTTTCATGATTTATAATTCTTTAAATTGTTAATATTCGACATTGTTTTAACTTTTACGACGTTAAAATAATAACAAATATCGTTCACTTATTCTACTTGTCACTCTTTTTTGTCCACTTTTAACAGAGAATATTTGGAGCTTAACAGCGGTTAACGACAACACCTGACAAATTTACATTCGTTGTATGTCAGATGGCTTTAACACTCTGACATTCATTCAGTAAAGTCAGATTTTCATGACACCGATTCCAGGTAAGTCATTCAGAGTGATCTTTCCTTTCACCACTTCCACCCCTTTAAAGCGATCATTAGAGATAAGCAGGTTGCCATCCAGGTCGGCAAAATCCACTAATGGCGAGAACTGTGAAGCTGCAGAAATAGCACAGGAAGTCTCTGTCATACAGCCCACCATGACACGCATGCCGAGTGCATGAGCCAATGTCACCATCTTCCATGCTTCACGCATACCGGTACACTTCATCAGCTTTATATTGATTCCCGTGAAAGCGCCTTTTAAAGCGGCTACATCTCCCAGACGCTGCAAGGATTCATCCGCAAATATCGGTAGCGGGCTCTGTTGTGTTATCCAGGCAATATCCTCTAGCTTCTCCTTAGGCATGGGCTGTTCTATCATCACAACGCCTTTTTCTTTCAGCCAATGAATCATATCGAGCGCGTATTGGGGGTCTGCCCATCCTTGATTGGCATCTATCGCTATCGGAAGGTCTGTTACCGAACGAATGGTTTCAATCATCTCCTTATCATTGTCCCGTCCCAGTTTCACCTTTAATATATTAAACTGATCGGCACACTCTTTTGTTTTCGCCCGCACTACATCCGGCGCATCGATGCCTATCGTAAAGGTAGTGGAAGGTGTCTTTTCTTTGTTCAATCCCCATATCTTATACCAGGGAGCGCCTAATAGTTTCCCTACCAGATCATGAAGGGCGATATCTACCGCAGCTTTCGCTGCCGTATCCTTTGGCGAGAGGCTGTCAACGTATGACAAAATGTCATCTAGCTGAAAAGGATCACTAAACTGTTCCAGATTCACTTTCCCAAGGAAATTCATCACAGACTCTACTGTTTCTCCCAAATAAGGAGGCATAGAGGCTTCTCCATATCCCGTCACGCCTTCATATTCTATTTCTACCTGCACATCGGGAGTTGTTGTACGCGAATAAGTGGCAACTGTAAACACGTGCCTCAACTTCAATTCATAAGGGAAAAAAGTCATTTTCATCTTCCCTCCCAAACCGAGCTTATTTATATGAATGGTAGAAAGCAACGATTCTCCGGCTAGTGCCTGACGGGCTACTAACCCCGAACTGAAAGCAGCCAAAGCTGCCGTTTTCAAAAAATCTCTCCTGTTCTGCATTCTTTTATTGATAAAAGGGGTTCTTATTTGTGGTATTCATTCCTTTCTCCTTATTTATATAAGGTAAGAAACGGACAGCAAAAAGTAAACGCTTCGTGTTGAATTCATCATAGTTTTGATCCGAAGGATTCATGCTGCTGACGTGCACATCTCCCAATGCGTGGATAAACTGCTTGTTTCCGAGGTAAATGCCGACGTGAGAAATACCTTCTTTACGTTCCGCAGTCGCTTTCCGGCCGAAAAACACCAGATCTCCCCGTTTGACATTAGAGAAGTCAGGAGCAATATCGATATGTTCGCCCACATAGGCCTGTTGAGAGGCATCTCTCGGGATAATAATGTCATGCATAAAAAGTACGGTCCGTACCAGTCCGCTACAATCCACTCCCTTGGAAGAGGTTCCTGCCCATAGATAAGGAATTCCCATCATCGAGTAAGCTGTTTCAATGATACTTTCAACATCTTGTTTCAGTGAAGCTCGCCATTCCGCTTCCGGTTGGGAAATGGATTTCGAAAGATATGCTTTCCGTCCGTCGGGATAAGACACTTGATAGAAATGTCCTTTGCTCCCCTCCCACTTCAAACGATTGCCCGCAACAACATCGGATACGGGTTGGGAACTCTCATCCGGTTTCTCATACGCAAATCCGTAGTGCGAGGTAACCACTATCTTTTCTGCCCGATTCCATTCATCATACCGTTCTTTCGACATGGGGGTAATTACCATCCGGTGCACCCATCCGGTATAATCATCCGGTGTTTGTATCTCGTACCAACCGTTATACTGAAGCACCTTGACCGGCATTCCCAACAATGCCTGCGTACTCATGCCGGAAGTAAATTTGCCTTCCTCGCGCAAATTGCAAACTGAAATATGTACTACCCCATAAGCCGAATCGGCAGGCATGGGACGTATTTCCTGTGCTTTCAGGCTAGCTGCCATCATCGCCAGGAAACAATAGAAAAGGAGGATATTCTTCTTCATTAAAATCCATTTTAATGATAGCAAAGTTAGAAATTATTTCTATTTGTGATACTTTCTTTGGCTAAAACAAAATAAATGACGTATTTTTGCAGTCTAAAGCAGTTGGCCGGTCTGTCGCGTGCATGTTTCGTGCAGGAGGAAAGTCCGGGCAACATAGAGCATCCTACTTCCTAACAGAAAGCTGTCCGCGAGGGTAGAGTAACGTAGAAGAAAATAACCGCCGCTCCTTTCGGGGAGAGGTAAGGGTGAGAAGGTGGGGTAAGAGCCCACCAGTCGCATGGCGACATGCGGGCTGTACGTCTTAGGAGTTGTAAGGTCATGTAAACCGGCGTTATGAGAGTTGCTCGCTCCATGTCGGAGGGTAGACCGCTAAAGTGTCGTGGTGACACGCCACTCAGATAAATGACAGGCACCTGATATAATTAAAGATTAATAATCGGAAATTATATGGGTACAGAACTCGGCTTATAGGCTGACTGCTTTTTCTTTTAATTATCCATTTAATTACAAATGACTAATGGATGAGGATCGACTGTTCGAGCAAGTCTGTTGTAATCAGTAATTAGTTGCTTGCAATTAGTAATTAGCGAAGAACTATGAAGAAGAAAATCACCGATATATGGAAGTTTCTTACGTATGACATCTGGCGCATTACGGAAGACGAAGTGACCCGAACCAAGTTCTCACTCTACAATATTATAAAGACCGTCTATCTTTGTATCAATCGGTTTACCAAAGACCGGATGGCCAATAAAGCTTCTGCACTTACTTATAGCACATTGCTTGCCATTGTACCGATACTTGCCATCCTGTTTGCCGTAGCGCGTGGTTTCGGGTTCGACAACCTGATGGAACATCAGTTCCGCAACGGTTTTGGAGGAAATACAGAAACAACGGAGGCCATTCTCTCATTTGTCAATTCCTATCTTTCACAGACCAAAGGAGGTATTTTCATTGGAGTTGGTTTGGTAATGTTGTTATGGACGGTTATCAATCTGGTCAGTAATATTGAAATCACCTTCAACCGTATCTGGGAAGTGAAAAAAGCACGATCCATGTATCGCAAGATTACGGACTATTTCTCCATGTTCCTGCTGATGCCGATTCTGATCGTGGTATCCGGAGGACTTTCTCTGTTTATGAGCACCATTCTCAAGCAGATGGATGATTTCGTCCTGCTCGCTCCTGTTATGAAATTCATGATACGGCTTATTCCTTTTGTCCTGACATGGCTGATGTTCACCGGGCTGTACATCTTCATGCCGAACACGAAAGTGAAATTCAAACACGCTCTCATTGCAGGTATTCTGGCAGGGTCTGCTTATCAGGCTTTTCAGTTCCTGTACATCAACAGCCAGTTGTGGGTGTCAAAGTACAATGCCATTTATGGTAGTTTTGCCGCACTTCCCTTATTTCTGCTTTGGTTGCAGATATCCTGGACAATCTGTTTGTTTGGAGCCGAACTGACGTATGCCGGACAGAATATCCGCAGCTTTAGCTTTGACCAGGACACCCGGAACATCAGCAGACGATACCGGGATTTTATATCCATCCTGATTATGTCACTCATAGCCAAACGATTCGAAAAGAACGAACCGCCCTATACGGCTGCAGAAATATCGGAGGAGCATCAGATCCCCATCCGACTGACAAATCAGGTACTTTATCAGTTACAGGAAATAGAATTGATTCACGAGGTTGTTACCGACGAAAAAAGCGAAGAAATCGGTTACCAGCCTTCAATGGATATCAATCAACTGAATGTGGCTGTCCTGCTGGACCGTTTGGACACATACGGCTCCGAGAATTTCAAAATAGACAAAGACGAAGAATTCAACGACGAATGGAAGGTGCTGACCGAATCCAGAGAAGAATACTATAAAAAAGCAAGTAAAGTATTACTGAAGGATTTGTAGGAAAGTCAAACCTTAAATCGCGAGAATGAACTTAACACAATATTAGAAAAAATGAAAAAGCTACTGCTAAGTGCATTTGTCATCTGTCTAGCAGGGACAAGCATTGCACAAGAATCTCCTTTATGGATGCGCCACTGCGCTCTTTCTCCAGACGGAACCACCATTGCATTTACCTACAAAGGAGACATCTACACGGTACCGTCAACCGGCGGACGTGCCACACAAATCACCACCAATCCGGCTTTTGATACGGAACCGGTATGGAGTCCCGACAGTAAACAAATTGCCTTTGCATCGGATCGCATGGGAAGTCTCGACGTTTTCGTCGTATCCAGTGAAGGAGGAGCACCCCAGCGACTGACCACTCATTCAGGCAGTGAGAAACCTGTTGCCTACAAAGACAACAAACACATTTTATTCACAGCCAACATTGCTCCCTCTGCCGAAGATGCCGGGTTTCCTTCCGGCCAGTTCCAGCAAGTGTACGAGGTAGCCGTGACGGGAGGACGCCCCGCTATGTTCTCATCCATGCCAATGGAGTGCATCTCTATTAATAAGGAGGGAGTGATGCTCTATCAGGACAAGAAAGGATACGAAGACTATTGGCGCAAGCATCAGGTATCCCCTATTGCCCGTGACATCTGGACATACACTCCCGGGAAAAAACCTGTTTATCAAAAACAAACTACTTTCGGAGGTGAAGACCGCGAACCGGTATGGAGTCCTGATGGTAAATCATTCTATTATCTAAGTGAAGAGAAAGGTTCCTTCAATATATTCCAACGTACTCCCGGAACCACCACTTCCCAACAAATCACTTTCCATACAAAGCATCCCGTACGTTTTCTAAGCATTTCAACCACCGGCACACTCTGTTATGGTTATGACGGCGAAATTTATACACTTACTCCGGGCAAACAACCCCAAAAGGTAAATATAAGTATCCTGGCAGACAAGAATGACAAAGATATTATCCGCCAAATCAAATCCAACGGGGCTACCGACATCGCTGTATCTCCCAAAGGAAAAGAGGTCGCATTCATTATGCGCGGTGATGTTTACGTAACCTCCATTGACTACAAAACAACCAAACAAATTACCAACACACCCGATCAGGAACGTAACATCAGTTTCGCTCCCGACGGACGCACACTCGTCTACTCTTCAGAACGCGATGGATTGTGGCAGCTTTACACTTCCACCATCGTACGCAAAGAGGAGAAACAATTCACCTATGCCACAGAATTGAAAGAAGAACGTTTGACAAACTCCAAAGTCGCTTCTTTCCAACCACAATTCAGTCCTGACGGTAAAGAGGTTGCTTTCCTCGAGAACCGTACCGCTATCCGTGTCATCAATCTAAAAAACAAGGCTGTGCGCACAGTGATGGATGCCAAATATCAATATTCTTATGCCGACGGTGACCAATGGTTCCAATGGAGCCCCGACAGCCAATGGATTCTATCAGACTTCATTGGCATAGGAGGCTGGAACAATAAAGACGTTGTTTTGCTGAAAGCCGACGGAAAAGGCGAAATGGTCAATCTTACCGAAAGCGGATACAGCGACAGCAACGCCAAATGGGTGTTGGGCGGGAAAGCAATGATATGGAACAGTGACCGTGCCGGATACCGTAGCCATGGTAGCTGGGGAAGTGAAGACGACACCTATATTATGTTTTTCGACGTCGATGCCTACAACCGCTTCCTGATGAGCAAAGAAGATATTGCCTTACTTGAAGAAGCGGAAAAGGCAGAGAAAGCAGAAAAAGAAAAAAACAAGAAAGAAAAGGCAGAGAAGAAAGAAGACACTAAAGACAGTAAGAAGAAAACGAACCAGAATGAGAATGCGAAAAAAGACAGTACAGAGATAAAGCCTCTTACATTCGATTTGGAGAATCGTTTTGACCGCATCGTCCGTCTAACTGTAAATTCTTCCCGCCTGGGTGACGCTGTCATGAGCCCGAAAGGTGATATTCTTTATTACCTGGCAGCTTTTGAAGGAGACTACGACCTTTGGGAGCATAAACTGAAAGAAAATACGACTAAAATATTATTGAAAGGAGTTGGCGGCGGCTCACTCATACCGGATAAAGAAGGAAAGAATATCTTTATGTGCACAGGCGGCCGATTGAAGAAAATAGAGATTGCCGGTAGCAAAATTACACCGATAGAATTTGAAGCATTCTTCGATTACCGTCCTTATGATGAACGCGCATACATCTTCGACCACGTTTGCCAACAAGTAAATGACAAATTCTATACTGCCGACTTGCATGGAGTGGACTGGAAAGGATATAAAAAAGCATACGAACGCTTCTTGCCCCACATCAGCAACAATTATGACTTCACGGAAATGTTGAGTGAATTGCTTGGCGAATTGAATGGTTCCCATACCGGAGCCCGGTTTGCAGCAGGAGGCAGCGCAATGCCTACCGCTACTCTGGGAGTCTTTTACGATGAGTCATACGACGGTGCCGGGTTAAAGATCAAGGAAATCATGAAGCAAAGTCCTTTCACGCAGAAAAAGACAGAAGTGAAGGCAGGTTGCATCATTGAAAAAGTAGACGGCACAACGATTGAAGCCGGTGCTGATTACTTCCCGTTATTTGAAGGCAAAGTCGGACGCAAAGTAGTACTTACCGTATACGATCCTTCTACTAAAAAACGTTTTGAAGAAACAGTAAAGGCAATCAGCTATGGAACTCAAAGCGAGCTGCTTTACAAACGTTGGGTAGAGCGCTGCACCAAGAAAGTGGAAGAGCTTTCCGGCGGACGCATTGCTTATGTACATATTAAAGGTATGGACAGCCCCAGCTTCCGCAAGATCTATTCCGAACTGCTCGGCCGTTATCGCAATAAAGAAGCCGTAGTGGTAGATACCCGTCATAATGGCGGCGGATGGCTACACGATGATGTAGTCACCTTACTTAGTGGAAAAGAATATCAACGTTTCGTGCCACGCGGACAATATATCGGCAGCGATCCATTCAACAAATGGCTGAAAGCCTCATGCATGCTAACTTGCGAAGACAATTATAGCAATGCTCATGGCACTCCTTACGTATATAAGACTCTAGGTATTGGTAAACTGGTAGGCGCCCCGGTGGCAGGCACGATGACCGCCGTGTGGTGGGAACGCCAGATAGATCCGTCTATTGTATTCGGTATCCCGCAGGTGGGTTGTATGGATATGCAAGGCAACTATCTCGAAAATCAGACCTTGCAACCTGATATTCTAGTTTATAACGAACCGGCAGCCAGCCTGAAAGGAGAAGATGCACAACTGAAAGCAGCAGTAGACTACCTATTGAAAGATTTGTCAAAAAAGAAATAAATATAGCATTATTGATGCCACCGGAAAAGCGGCATCAATAACACGCTAACTATCAACACCTTAAAAAAGCCATTTATTGGTTTTAAAGAAACAGGTCGTTCCTTTAAAAGGAAAGCATCGTTGGTTTAAAAGGAACGTCCCCTTCCTTTAAAACCAACGATGCTTTCTGTTATATGCTTATCCTAAAGGGCTAAGAATATAATTATTTTTCAATCAATAACGATTGTATGAAATCACCTTTTCTTTCGGCTTCCTTATCTTCTTACGTTTTTCCTTTGCCGGATAGCCAATGACAATATCCAGCAATAAACGTTTCGAAGCAGGAATACCGGCAAGCTGTTTCAGCTCTTTTTCATCGAACCAACCCAGAATACAAGAACCCAAACCTTCGGCTTCAGCTGCCAGAGAAATATGAGCAGCCGCTATTCCAATGTCGATCAACGGAAAATGCTTGCCTTTTACCTTTCCGCCAAGCAGGGAGGTTATATTAGCAGATTCTTCTACAACCAGAATATGCACGGGAGCATCTTTGGCAAACTTATTCATTCCCAAGCCAGCAGCAGCTTTCCCGGCTTTTTGAGCCAGTTCCTTGTCTGTGATGACCACAAACCTCCAAGGTTGTGCGTTGCAGGCCGAAGGCGCCAAACGTGCAGCTTCAAGTACCCGTTCCAACTTTTCCGGCTCCACCGGACGTTCTTTATCATACGAACGGTCACTTTGACGAGCCTGCACCAATTGAAGAAAATCAGTATATGCCATTTCCAATCCTCCAGTCACTTATTTATATTTTCTCATTTATATTGAATCATCCGGCTGATATACTTGCCGATAATATCGAATTCGATATTTACCACACTGCCAATCTCAAATGTATGGAAGTTCGTATGCTCGTATGTATAAGGAATGATAGCCACCTGGAAAGTATCATCCGTCGGATTACATACCGTCAGGCTAACACCGTTCACAGTCACCGAACCTTTATCCACGGTGATATATCCGCGTTTCGCCATCTCCTTGTCAAACGCATATCGGAATGTAAAATACCAGCTGCCTTCCGCATCCTTAATATCGATACAAGTAGCAGTCTGATCCACATGTCCCTGAACGATATGTCCGTCCAACCGACCGTTCATCATCATGCTACGTTCAACGTTCACCTTATCCCCCACTTTCAACAAACCGAGGTTAGAACGCTCCAACGTTTCTTTCATGGCAGTCACCGTATACGTATCATCCGTCAGAGTCACTACCGTCAGGCATACACCATTGTGAGAAATACTCTGGTCGATTTTCAACTCATTCACAAACGAACACTTAAATGTAAAGTGTATATTCTCCTGGTCTTTCACCAGTGCTACCAAAGTAGCATATTCTTCTACGATTCCAGAAAACATAATTCTATTTACTATTTACGATTTTACAATTGAAAGTACTCTCTTAATGCAAGGGTCAAAGATACGAATAAGGAAGCAGCTTAGAAAATAAGAGCAAAAAAAAATGGGGCTTTTCACAAAGCTCCATTTTTCAGTTTTCAATAGGTATTAGTTTTTTTTTAAGGTAAAAAGATTGTTTTCAGGATAACGGTGCAAATATAGGCGGTTTTACCGATACTATCCAAATTATAAAACATGTCATATAACATCTTTTTGAAAATTCTTTGGATTTATTATCATTTGAAGCAAAATCTCCTGTAACTTGTCCGTTACAGGAGACAAATATAAGATAATTTTTTAAGGAGCCCTAATTTCTGTTTAAAAATCGGCAGAAAATTACTTTTCCGGGTAATTTTCATCGGTTTTTCCACGATGTTTTAACACTTTGGCATCAATGAAGAATACAATCTCCTCGGCAATGTTGGTAATATGATCTCCCGAACGTTCCAGTTTACGGAACACGCTGACTAAATCTACGCAAGTATGTACAGCTTCCGGATGTTCGATAATATAGTCTGAAAGAATCCCTGTTGCATCCGCATTGATTTCATCTAGCAAATTATCCTTAGCAAACACTCCTGCCGCCAAATCATTACTCTCTTCATTCAAGGCACGTTTTGCCAGTTCCAGCATCGACAACACCTCTGCCTGCATCTCTGCCAGGCGAAGACGAGACAACAGCTCCGCATCCAATACCGGTTCTTTGCAACGAAGTACAAAACGGGCGATCCCTTCCGCAAAGTCACCCAAACGTTCCAGATTTGTGTTAATCTTCAACATAGCCAACACAAAACGAAGATCAATCGCCACCGGATTATACAATGCGATAATATCTTCCACATCACTATCTATCTTCAATTCAAAAGCATTCACCCTGCGCTCGCGAACCATCACCTGTTGAGCCAGCTCCTTGTCAAGGGTCAACACAGCCTCTCCGGCACGGTCAAGCTGGTTGTACACCAAGGTCCACATTTCATCAATTTCCTTCTTCAATAGGATGAGTTCCGATTCTATAAACTTTACCATAGTCTATTATATATAAATGATTAATATTCTATCAATTGGGTTCCAGATACCCGGATTACCCAAAACGTCCCGTTATGTAATTCTGGGTAGCCTCTTTCTCCGGATTGGTGAATATCTTTTTCGTCTGATCGAACTCCACCATTTCTCCCATATAGAAAAACGCCGTCTTATCACTGACACGGGCCGCCTGCTGCATATTATGCGTAACGATTACAATCGTATAATCCTTCTTCAGTTCATGAATCAACTCCTCCACTTTCGCCGTAGAAATAGGATCGAGCGCAGACGCAGGTTCATCCATCAGCAATACCGAAGGAGAGACAGCCATCGCACGGGCGATACAAAGACGCTGCTGCTGTCCGCCGGACAATGCATAAGCCGATTCCTTCAACTTATCTTTCACCTCATCCCAAAGAGCCGCTCCTTTCAATGTTTCCTCCACACGCTGGCGAATGAAAGCATTATCTTTTATTCCGTTCACACGAAGTCCGTAAGCCACATTCTCGAATATGCTTTTCGGGAAAGGATTGGGACGCTGGAACACCATTCCCACATTCTTGCGGAGTTCGTC
Source organism: Bacteroides sp. LFL-34 (assembly GCF_027257075.1). Classification (NCBI taxonomy): domain Bacteria; kingdom Pseudomonadati; phylum Bacteroidota; class Bacteroidia; order Bacteroidales; family Bacteroidaceae; genus Bacteroides; species Bacteroides sp. LFL-34. The sequence continues at coordinate 36,856 of NZ_JAPQKZ010000038.1, forward strand.
CACTTCCACGCCTTTCGCATAGATATTATGTCCGTCGATACGGATTTCTCCCTCCAGACGGGTAGCAGGAATCAAATCATTCATCCGGTTGAAAAGCCGGAGGAAAGTAGATTTGCCACAACCGGACGGTCCGATAAAAGCAACAACCGATTTTTCCTCAATCTGCATGCTGATGCCCTTCAATGCATGAAAGTCCCCATACCAGAAGTTCACATCACGCGCATCTATTTTCACTGTATCCATATACTAATTTAGTTCGTTTTTACTCTTTTCTCAAAATACTTTCTCAAGGCATTAGCCAGCAGATTCACCAACAGGATAATCATAATCAATACCAATGCCGTGCCATAAGCCAGCGGCAGTTGTGCCTCCATATCCGTTCCACTGGTGGAAATCACATACAAATGATAAGGCAAGGCCATACACTGATCCAAAATGCCGGTAGGAAGTTGCGGCAGGAAATATGCGGCACAAGTAAACAGAATCGGCGCCGTCTCTCCCGAAACACGTCCCAAGGCGAGAATCAACCCAGTGATAATGTTCGGCATACCCATCGGCAAAATAACATGCCATATCGTCTGCAACTTCGTCGCTCCCAATGCCCGGCTACCTTCACGCATACTGTCGGGGATGGCTTTCAAAGCTTCCTCCGTTGTCCGGATGACCAAAGGTACGCAAAGCAAACCTAATGTCAAAGAGCCTGCCAGAATACTATCACCAAACCCCATATAATTGACAAACAGCGCCATACCGAACAATCCGAATACGATGGAAGGAATACCGCTCAAGTTATTGGTCATCACCCGGATAAAGCGTACCAACCTGCCTTTCGGCGCATACTCATTCATATAAATCCCACTCATCACCCCTATCGGGAATGCAAACAGCGCACTTCCCACCATCAGGTAGAAGGTACCGACAATAGCCGGCCAGATACCGCCACCTGTCATTCCGTCCGTAGGAGCCGAAGTGATAAAATCCCAACTGATAGCACCGATTCCCTTATAGATGATAAATCCCAGAATCGCAAACAATATCAGTACAATGCAAAGACTTAACAACCGGAAAATCCCGAAAGCGAGTTTCTGCGAACGGTGTTTAGCTTTATTATTACTCCGTATTTCCATCTTATTTGCTACGTTTTAATCCTTTAGAAGAAATATATTCCACACTAAAGTTGATAATCAATGTTATGAAGAACAGTACGACACCCAACAGGAACAATGCCTGATAGTGCGGACCACCCGCAGGAGCCTCTCCCAGTTCGGCGGCAATCGTAGCCGGAATGGTACGCAAAGGCTCAAGGATCGTTGTCGGAATCACAGCCGCATTACCTGTCACCATCAATACTGCCATCGTCTCCCCGATAGCACGTCCGATGCCAAGTACCACACCAGATGTAATACCCGAAATAGAATAAGGAATTACTACCTTATATATCGTCTGCCATTGAGAAGCCCCCAACGCCAGACTCGCTTCCCGCATTGCACGCGGACAGTTACGCATCGCATCTTCCGTCACCGTTATGATGGTAGGCAATGCCATAATGGCCAGTACGATACTCCCTGCCAGGCCGCTCTCTCCCACCGGAAGATTAAACAACTTCTGAATCAACGGAACGATGACAATCAACCCGAAAAAGCCATAGACCACGGAAGGAATACCGCTCAACAGTTCGATAATCGGTTTCAGCCAGTTCCGTACTTTCGGGTTTGCCACTTCAGACATATAGATAGAAACCGAAAGCCCGAACGGCAAAGCAAAAAGGATGGCGAACAGACTCACCCACAACGTACCGGTAATCAACGGCAGGAAGCCGAATTGAGCTGCCGGAGTGGCCGTAGGAAACCATTCGGCACCCGCAAATACATCTTTCACGGAAATGGTGTTATCCTCTATGAAATGCACCGCGTCCGGATGAACAATAAACTTCTGCGGAACAAAAGCTACGATACCCGGTGTTTTCTCTACCAGTTCCGTAATCTTGTCGCCTGCATATTCATAAGCAGGTCCCAACTCCTCTTCCGTACAATATTGCGTTATATCCTCCAAACGAAAAACCCGGATAGGGAGATCTTCCCCACCGAGTTCCTTCCAGTTTGTAATCTCCTCATCAAAAACATCCTTTATCTGTGCAGGGCTCAACACACTAACTTTGTTACTCTTATTCAGCGCCAACACATATCCCTCTTCTATCACCTTACTCTTGAACAACCCGAAAGCTTCCGTGAAAAGGAAGAGCACAATCAGCAGAATAGTAATACTTGTCACGAAACCGCTACAAGTCAACATTCCTTCTATAATCCTTTCAAATACCTTTTTCATACCTACTATGATTTCTGATGCAAAGAAAGCGTCTCTTTATTAAGGAGGTGTGACTAACGTTTGAAGGAAATGTTTCAATCATGTTACGTTTGTGTTACAAGTATCATTTCCATTCCGGATGAAATGGAAATGTAATATCCGATTGCTTAATTTGCAAAGTCAATAAAAAGAAGAAATATGAAAGTGAGAAGAAACTTATTAATCGCCCTTTCCTTACTCTCGCTCGGTGCCAACGCACAACGTATAAAAGGTAGCGACACGGTACTGCCTGTCGCACAACAGACAGCAGAGCGGTTTATGAACCAGCATCCGGATGCTCGTGTCACTGTAACCGGTGGCGGAACCGGTGTGGGTATCTCCGCTTTAATGGATAATACAACGGACATTGCAATGGCTTCCCGCCCGATCAAGTTCAGCGAGAAGATGAAAATTAAAGCAGCAGGAGAAGAAGTAAACGAAGTGATCGTTGCCTACGACGCCCTCGCCGTGGTGGTGCATCCCTCTAATCCGGTGAAACAGCTGACCCGCCAACAACTGGAGGATATTTTCCGGGGGAAGATAACCAACTGGAAACAGGTAGGCGGAGACAACCGAAAAATAGTAGTCTACTCGCGTGAAACATCGTCCGGTACTTACGAATTTTTCAAAGAGAGCGTACTGAAAAATAAAAACTACATGGCAAGCAGCCTTTCCATGCCGGCAACAGGTGCTATCATCCAGTCTGTCAGCCAGACCAAAGGAGCTATCGGATATGTAGGACTGGCCTACGTGTCTCCCCGTGTCAAAACGCTTTCCGTGTCTTATGACGGAAGCCACTACGCCACCCCTACGGTAGAGAATGCCACCAACAAAACCTACCCTATCGTCCGGCCGCTTTACTACTATTACAATGTAAAAAATAAGGAACAAGTTAACCCCCTGATTCAGTTTATTCTTTCATCCGACGGACAGGACATTATAAAAAAGAGCGGTTATATTCCGGTTAAATAAAAAAAATGTCCTACTTTTGTAGCCTAAATACAGATAACATTAACCGTTATGACAGATATTAAAAACGAAGAAGCAGGCGAAAAGAAAAGCTTGAACTTTATTGAACAGGCAGTAGAGAAAGACTTGAAAGAAGGTAAAAATGGTGGAAAAGTGCAGACGCGTTTCCCGCCCGAGCCCAACGGCTATCTTCACATCGGCCATGCCAAAGCTATTTGCCTTGATTTCGGCATCGCAGAAAAACACGGCGGTGTATGTAACCTTCGTTTCGACGACACAAACCCTACCAAGGAAGATGTGGAATATGTAGAAGCTATCAAAGAAGATATCCAATGGCTAGGCTACCAGTGGGGAAATGAATACTACGCTTCCGACTACTTCCAACAATTATGGGACTTCGCTATCCGCCTGATTCAGGAGGGAAAAGCATATATCGACGAACAGAGTTCCGAACTGATTGCACAGCAGAAAGGTACTCCTACCCAACCGGGTGTGGAAAGCCCTTACCGGAACCGTCCTATCGAAGAGAGCCTCGAACTTTTTAAGAAAATGAATAGCGGCGAGATCGAAGAAGGCGCCATGGTGCTCCGTGCCAAGATTGACATGGCTAATCCGAATATGCACTTCCGCGATCCGATTATTTACCGTGTAGTGAAACACCCGCACCACCGTACGGGTACTACCTGGAAAGCTTATCCGATGTATGACTTCGCCCACGGACAGAGTGACTTCTTCGAAGGAGTGACTCATTCTCTGTGCACACTTGAATTTGTGGTACACCGTCCGCTTTACGACCTCTTCATCGATTGGTTGAAAGAAGGAAAAGACCTGAACGACAACCGTCCCCGTCAGACTGAATTCAACAAACTGAACCTAAGTTACACCCTGATGAGCAAACGTAACCTGCTCACACTGGTGAAAGAAGGATTGGTAAACGGATGGGACGACCCTCGTATGCCGACGATCTGCGGTTTCCGCCGTCGCGGTTATTCACCGGAGTCCATTCATAAGTTTATCGATAAAATCGGATATACCACTTACGATGCCCTGAACGACATCGCCCTGTTGGAAAGCTCTGTCCGGGATGATTTGAACAGCCGTGCTACCCGTATATCTGCAGTAATCAACCCGGTTAAATTGATTATCACCAACTATCCGGAAGGACAGGTTGAAGAACTGGAAGCAATCAACAATCCGGAAGATCCGGAAGCAGGAAGTCACCTGATCGAGTTCAGCCGCGAATTGTGGATGGAGCGCGAAGACTTCATGGAAGACGCTCCCAAGAAATATTTCCGCATGACACCGGGGCAAGAAGTACGTCTCAAAAATGCTTATATCGTGAAATGTACCGGTTGCAAGAAAGACGAAAACGGTGTTATCACAGAAGTATATTGCGAATATGACGCAAATACCCGCAGCGGCATGCCGGATGCGAACCGCAAGGTGAAAGGTACGCTCCACTGGGTAAGCTGCAACCACTGCCTGCAAGCAGAAGTACGTTTGTACGACCGTTTGTGGAAAGTGGAAAATCCACGTGACGAACTGGCCGCCATCCGCGAAGCAAAAAAATGCGAAGCACTGGAAGCCATGAAAGAAATCATTAATCCGGATTCATTGAAAGTTCTGCCCAACTGCTACATAGAGAAGTTCGCAGCTACCCTGCCTCCACTCTCCTATCTGCAGTTCCAACGGATCGGTTACTTTAATATCGACAAAGAATCAACCCCGGATAAACTAATCTTCAACCGTACAGTAGGGTTGAAAGACACATGGGGTAAGATTAATAAATAACTAAGCTTTCAAGCTTAACTTTACAATGGGGCTGTGTCAAAAGGATCATCATCTGAACTTTTGCAACAGCCCCATCTTAGCAATTAAAAATCTAAAAGTAAAATGGGTAGAAAAAATTCGCCATCAGCAAAAAAGGAACTAGTCACACTAATCACAAACTACGAAGAAGCAAAAGCAGAAAACCGACAACTTTATCTGGATGCTGACCAATTGGCCGACATCGCCGACTGGTATGCCTCCGAACGAAAATTTGAAGAAGCACAAGAAGTAATCACTTATGGACTTAAAATACATCCGGGAAACACAGATTTGCTTATAGAACAAGCATATCTTTACCTGGATACCCAAAAGCTGCAAAAAGCAAAAAAAGTAGCGGATTCGATTACCGAAGAATTTGATTCCGAAGTGAAACTGCTGAAAGCCGAACTATTGCTGAATGGAGGAAAACTGGAGGAAGCTCAATGGCTGTTAAGCACAATAGCGGATGCCGACGAGCTGGAAACAATCATTGATGTTGTATTTCTCTATCTGGACATGGGATACCCGGACGCAGCCAAAGAATGGCTCGACAGAGGTAAATCCCGTTATACCGAAGATGAAGAATACATGGCTCTCACAGCCGATTATCTGGCATCGACCCATCAGGTAGAATCAGCCATCATCTATTACAATAAACTCATTGACAAATCTCCATTCAACCCTTCCTACTGGATGGGACTGGTGAAATGTTACTTTGTCCAGGAACAAATAGACAAAGCCATCGAAGCCTGTGATTTCGCATTGGCAGCCGACGATCAGTACGGGGAAGCTTATGCCTACAAGGCACATTGTTTCTTCTATCTGAACAATTCGGATGATGCCATCGAGAATTACCAAAAGGCGATTGAGCTCAAAGCCATTCCCCCCGAACTGGGTTACATGTTTATGGGAATATCCTACGGTAATAAAGAAGAATGGCAAAAAGCCGATGACTATTACGACAAAGTGATCGAACGTTTTGAAGAAGACGGAGACAAGCAGTCTATTTTATTGATAGACACCTATACCAGCAAAGCATTCGCCCTCTCTCACCTGGAAAGGTATAAAGAGGCGCATGAGTTATGCGAGAAAGCCAAAGAGATAAACCCGAACGAGGGATTGATTTATCTGACAGAAGGAAAACTATACCTGGCAGAGGAACTAGAAGACGAAGCTGCCATCTCTTTCGAAAAAGCGATAGAGATCAATCCGAACATAGAAATGTGGTATATGATTGCCTCTGCTTATTCGGAAAGTGACTATCTGATCGAAGCGAAAGAATACTTTGAAAAAGTGTACCAGATAAATCCGAAATACGAAGATGTGACGGAGAAATTGAGTGTTCTTTGCCTCATGCACGGTGAAATCGACAACTTCTTTAAATATAACAAGGAATGTGAACATCCACTGGAAGAAGACATGATCCTGGATCTGTTGAACAGTCCCGAACACAGAGAAGAAGACGAAAGAACTCTCAAAGAAGTGTGGGAACGCATGAAAAAAGAGAATAAGAAAAAAACAAAAGGAAAAAAATAAATCAATTTATAAATTCTATCCTCAAAAAACATGGAATCAGTAGCAGAACTTCTTAAATGGGTATTAGAAAACTTGAACTATTGGGTAGTCACTATTTTTATGGCTATCGAAAGCTCTTTTATTCCCTTCCCCTCGGAAGCCGTAGTACCCCCTGCCGCATGGAAAGCTATGGCAGACGACAGTATGAATATCTTTCTCGTTGTCCTATTTGCAACTATAGGAGCAGATATCGGTGCATTAGTTAATTATTACCTGGCACGTTGGTTGGGTCGTCCTATTATCTATAAATTCGCTAACAGCCGTTTAGGGCACATGTGCCTTATTGACGAAGAGAAAATACACCATGCAGAAGAATATTTCAGAAAGCACGGTGCAGCCTCTACTTTCTTTGGCCGTCTTATTCCGGCTGTACGCCAACTTATCAGTATTCCCGCAGGGTTAGCCGGCATGAAAATAGGTCCTTTCCTGCTTTATACAACTCTCGGCGCTGCTATATGGAACAGCATATTAGCTTTGCTCGGATACCTGATTTACCGTTTTACAGACCTCAAAACGACTAACGATGTCTATGTAATGGCCACCGAATACAGTCACGAAATCGGCTATGTCATTATAGCAGTGGTGGTAATTGTAATCGTTTTTTTGGCTTATAAAGGGCTGAAAAAAAGAAAATAAGTAGTAAAATACTCATTGCAAAGCCACAGAGGACGCAGAGAACACAAAGCAAGAACATAGAGTTACCGGGGCATCCATTATTGTAAATCGGCTATTACCCGTTAAATTCTTACTTCTTTGTGTATTCTACGTCCTCTGTGGTTTATTTTTTGTGGTAGATAAGAGCTAATTAGAAATTAAACTGAACTCCTACTCCCAATATCTCTTTAAATTGCACACGAGCACCTTTTGTACCATCCTTTTGCACGATTTTCACATCATCGTCATACATCAGGTTAGTAGTAAGTGTGGTTGAGAACCATTTATTGATAATCATATTTACTTGTACTTCCCAGTTCACATCTATATTCAGCGGCTTATGCAGATAATCGGAATATAGATCCAAACGTGAATATACCGTCATATTTTTCAAGAATTCATATTTGGCTTCTCCTTTCAAGTTAGCACCGAAGCTGGATAATAGATGTTTGCCCGGATCCACTCCATAAGCTCCTTCGTCAGAGAGACGGTCATTGAGTACAAATGTTCCGCGCCACGCAGCAGGAGACAATACAACGGTAAATATCTTACCCGGATCATACGTAAAGCCCAAACCGGTAGTCAAATAGGCAGGAGCCATAAATTCGGAGATAGCAATGTCTTTATTGACGGAGTAGTCATATCCTGGAGAAAACTGTGTCTGGAAAGTGGCGAACGCACTGGCATACCAACTTTTGGCAATAGCATAGCCATAATTCGTATTCAAATAGATTTTATCATTTGCTTTCCTGGTTCCGTCGTCACCGGTCTTATTTAATCCATAAGCCAGTTCGATACGATTATTCCACAGATGTTTTCCTTTCTTATAATTAATCTGATAAGTGCCCTGCAAGTCAAAGGCAACGGAGTTATCACCTCCGGCAGCCCAATTAGTGAGGCTCACTTGCGTTAGTTTCAGTCCGGCAAATCCTTCTTTTGTCCAGGGAGAAATTTGTGTACTATCGGCAGTTTGGGCCGACAAGGTTCCAACGCCCATACATAACAGGGCGATGAATAGAGTTTTCATTTTGTTCATGATAGTTGAGGTTTAGTGTAGAAAAAACACAACCTAACAAGAACGGAGCCTTGGCAGTTTACCAAGCCTTTTTACCAGTTCCCATTAGGTCAAAATCTTTAAGATAAGTAGCAGGCTTAAGTATTAAGTATTAGCCATATTCGTTTATTAGCTGCAACTAATAGTTAATACCTAATACTTAATACTCCATATTCTATATTACTTTACAGCAGCTAAGGCTTTGTCATAATCAGGCTCCTGGGTGATTTCAGGAACAAGTTCCGTATATGCAATTTTGCCATCTTTGCCAATCACAACTACCGCACGCGCCAAAAGTCCTGCTAACGGACCATCTGCCATACGCACTCCGTAACTTTCGTCGAAATCAGAGAAGCGGAAATCAGACAATGGAATTACATTTTCAATACCTTCTGTCGTACAGAAACGGCCGTGTGCAAAAGGAAGATCCTTAGAAATAGCCAATACTACCGTATCTTTCAATCCGGCAGCCATTTTATTAAACTTACGTACAGAAGTTGCACATACGCTGGTATCCAGACTAGGGAAAATATTTAAAATCACATTTTTACCATTTAAATCTTTCAGAGAGAAAGAAGATAAATCTGTTTTTACCAGCTCGAAGTCAGGAGCTACCTTACCTACTTGTATAAATTCACCGATCAGTTTCACCGGTTGTCCTTTGAAATTTGTTGTTGCCATAATGCATGTATATTTAAAATTTACTTTATATAGGAAACAACTATTCCCCCAAATATGTTCACGGAAAACCTTTTCTAAATTCAATTTGTTATTCCTCAACGAAATCACTCTAGTGTTCAATTTAAAATATAAAATGTATGGAAACTGTATTCAATGAGATTCAACATTCAGTAAAAAATTGGTGGACTTCTCTTCTTTTGGGAATCGTGTATATCATTGTAGCCCTTTGGCTCATGTTCTCACCCGTAAGCACCTATGTAGCTCTAAGTATCATTTTCAGTGTATCGATGCTGATAAGCGGTATTCTGGAAATCATCTTCGCTCTTAGCAACCGGAAAGGTGTCCCGAGCTGGGGGTGGTATATCGTAGGAGGACTCATCGACCTCGTTCTGGGTATTTACCTGATTGCCTATCCGATGGTCAGCATGGAAGTTATCCCTTTCATCATAGCCTTCTGGCTTATGTTCCGAGGGTTCTCCTCCACCGGCTATTCCATCGACCTGAAACGTTACGGAACCCGCGACTGGGGCTGGTACATGGCTTTCGGTATTCTTGCCATCCTGTGCTCTCTTTTAATATTATGGCAACCCGCCATAGGAGCGCTCTACGCAGTGTATATGATTTCTTTTGCTTTCCTCATCATCGGACTTTTCCGTGTCATGCTTTCATTTGAATTAAAGAATCTGCATAAAAGAAAATAAAAAGCTTTCGGCACTTACTTTGGGATTTTGTTTATCTTTGTAGGCAATTTACATAAATCAATTAATTAAAAAGGAAGAAAATTATGGCAATGCATACATGGTTTGAGTGCAAGATCCGTTATGAAAAAGTAATGGAAAACGGAATGCAGAAGAAAGTAACTGAACCTTATCTTGTTGACGCACTCAGTTTTACAGAAGCAGAAGCACGGATTATTGAAGAAATGACTCCGTTTATCTCCGGAGAATTTACCGTTTCGGATATTAAACGTGCCAACTATAGCGAACTTTTCCCTAGCGACGAAGAAAGTGCCGACCGCTGGTTCAAATGCAAACTTATTTTCATCACTCTGGATGAAAAAAGCGGTGCTGAAAAAAAGACTTCCACCCAAGTACTGGTACAAGCTGCCGACTTGCGCGACGCAGTCAAGAAGCTGGATGAAGGAATGAAAGGAACCATGGCAGATTATCAGATCGGTATGGTATCCGAGACTCCGCTCATGGATGTATATCCTTACAGCGCCGAACCGAATGACAAACCGGAGTTTGATCCATCAAAAGCATAAGTAACAATGAGTATTGCTGACAATTTAAAGCAAGTGCTGGCCGAACTCCCTCAAGGAGTCCGGCTGGTTGCTGTCTCAAAATTCCATCCCAATGAAGCGATAGAAGAAGCATATCAGGCGGGACAGCGTATTTTTGGAGAAAGCAAAGTGCAGGAAATGACAGCTAAATACGAAAGTTTGCCCAAAGACATTGAATGGCATTTCATCGGACACCTGCAGACGAACAAAATCAAATACATGATACCATACGTAGCGATGATTCATGGAATTGATAGTTATAAACTGCTGGCCGAAGTCAACAAACAAGCTGTCAAAGCGGGACGTACAGTGAACTGCCTATTGCAGATTCACGTTGCGCAGGAAGAAACCAAATTTGGTTTCAGTCCCGAAGAATGTAAGGAGATGTTGAATGCCGGAGAATGGAAAGAGCTGACTCATGTACGCATCTGCGGATTAATGGGGATGGCCAGCAACACCGATTGCATTGAACAAATCAACCGGGAATTTGGTTTACTAAATAGGCTCTTTAACGAGATAAAAACAACTTGGTTCATCCACTCCGATACTTTCTGCGAGCTGTCGATGGGAATGTCACATGACTACCACGAAGCCATTGCCGCAGGAAGTACGTTGGTACGGGTAGGAAGCAAGATTTTCGGAGAACGAATTTATTAATCAGGAGTAAAAAACATATTGCTATGACCGATTTAAAAACTACTTTCGCAGGGCTTTCCCTTAGAAACCCTATCATTATCAGTAGCTCGGGGCTGACCAACAGTGCCGGCAAAAACAAAAAATTGGCCGAAGATGGTGCCGGTGCAATTGTTCTGAAATCACTGTTTGAGGAACAGATCATGCTGGAAGCAGACCAACTGAAAGATCCGGCTTTCTATCCGGAAGCCAGTGACTATCTGGAAGAATATATCCGTGAGCACAAGCTATCCGAATACCTGACTTTAATAAAAGAAAGTAAGAAGGTATGCCCCATTCCTATCATTGCCAGCATCAACTGCTACACTGATTCCGAATGGATTGACTTTGCAAAGATGATTGAAGAAGCCGGTGCCGACGCATTGGAAATCAATATCCTTGCCCTGCAATCGGAAGTGCAATATACATACGGTTCATTCGAACAACGCCACATCGATATTCTCCGCCACATTAAAAAAACAATCAAGATACCTGTAATCATGAAACTGGGTGATAACCTGACAAATCCTGTGGCATTAATCGATCAGTTGTATGCCAACGGTGCAGCAGCAGTTGTTCTCTTCAACCGTTTCTATCAGCCGGACATCAATATCGAAAAGATGGAGCATATTTCAGGCGAAATATTCAGCAATGCTTCCGACCTCGCCATTCCGCTTCGTTGGATCGGAATTGCGTCTGCAGTAGTAGACAAGATCGACTATGCAGCTTCCGGTGGTGTTGCCAATGCAGAATCAGTAGTGAAAGCTATCCTTGCCGGTGCTTCGGCTGTAGAAGTTTGTAGCGCAGTCTATCTAAATACAAATGCATTCATCGGAGAAGCCAACCGCTTCCTCTCTGCATGGATGGAACGCAAAGGGTTCAGGAATATAGCTCAATTCAAAGGCAAACTGAATATTAAGGATGTTCAGGGTGTTAATACATTCGAACGTACACAGTTCCTGAAATATTTCGGAAAGAAAGAATAAGGAAAAAGTATACTAAATCAATAAAGAAAACGGTGAACAAATTGTGCTATTTGCAACAGGATGTTCACCGTTTACTTTTTTAATCACTTATTAATTTATCTCGCTTAGCAGAGAAATCTGTTATAACAGGTTGCTTGCCAGTTCACTCAATTCACTTCGTTCACCTTTCAGCAAATTGACGTGTGCAAAGATATTCTGGTCTTTCATACGATCAATCATATATACCAAGCCATTGGACTGACTATCCAGATAAGGTTGGTCAATCTGCTGGATATCTCCCGTAAATACCATCTTCGTACCTTCTCCTGCACGGGTGATGATTGTCTTTATTTCATTCGGGGTCAGATTCTGCGCTTCGTCAATGATGCAATACATTTCGCTCAAACTACGACCACGGATAAATGCCAGAGCTTCAATCACCAGCTGCTCGCTTTTCTGCATATCTTCTATGCGCTTCACTTCGGTAGAGTTTGTAGCAAACTGACGTTTTATGACGTTCAGGTTATCAAACAACGGCTGCATATAAGGAGCTACTTTTTCCTGTGCGTCTCCCGGAAGGAAACCGATATCCTTATTGGAAAGCGCCACAACGGGACGTGCCAGCAAAATCTGTTTGTAATCCGTCAGCTTGCCCAAAGCAGCAGCCAAAGCCAGCAAAGTCTTACCTGTTCCCGCTTTTCCTGTCAGAGCCACCAGTTTGATGTTCGGGTCATTCAGAATCTCAAAAGCAAAACTCTGTTCCGCATTCCGTGGTTCGATTCCATAATTCTTACCCTTCATCACACGGATAATAGAATGGGTAAAAGGATTGTAGCGTGCCAATACACTATTCCGGTCACTCTTCAATACAAAACATTCATTGGGATGAATCAAATCCTTAAAGTCAAATTCACTCAAGTCAATGCCTTCCTTTGAAGAATAAATACGGTCGATCAATGCCGGATCTACATTTTCAAAAATCTCATTAGATTTCTCGAACACATCTACATTTACCACCTTATCCGTAATATAATCTTCGCAAAGCAGACCGATTGAACGGGCTTTCATGCGCAGATTCACATCTTTGGTCACTAAGATAGATTTCATTTTCGGATACTTGTCGGTCAGGTATTCGGTTGCCGCCAAAATCAAATGATCGGGTTTCTTTATAGGAAACGATTCCCACACTTTGGCAGCCGGCACATTGCTTGTCACGACAAACAGACGTCCCAATCCTTCGCCAAGCTTCACTCCGTCGGAGAAAAGCTCGTCGCTTGTCAGCACATCCAATTCGCGCACGAACTCACGAGCATTGAAATTTATCTGCTCGTTTCCTTTTTTGAACTTATCCAGTTCTTCGAGTACAACAAGAGGGAGGTAAATATCATTTTCCTGAAAATTCTTCAAGCAATTGTAGTCGTGAAGAATAACATTTGTGTCTAGCACAAAATTTTTCTTAGTTCCCATGATTTCTTAGATTTAAATGTTGATATTTGCAATCTCATTCGCCAATCCCCCATTTATAGTCAGATTGACGGTTCTAAAGATAAACAAATTAGTGGGCAATAAAGATTGCCCGACGTTAAATATTATAAAACATGGACTATCAGAACACTTTAAAGTACTTATATGAGAGTGCGCCAATGTTTCAACAAATAGGAGGCAAAGCATATAAGCCGGGTTTAGAGACCACACACAAATTGGACGAACATTTTGGGCATCCTCATCAACAATTCAAGACGATACATATCGCCGGAACCAATGGAAAAGGATCCTGTTCACATACCATCGCAGCCGTATTGCAGTGCGCCGGTTACCGGGTAGGACTATTCACCTCCCCTCATTTAATCGACTTCCGCGAACGTATCCGTATCAACGGTGAGATGATACCGGAAGAGTATGTAGTCAATTTCGTAGAAGAGCATCGCTCTTTCTTCGAGCCGCTGCACCCTTCATTCTTCGAACTGACCACCGCTATGGCATTCCGTTATTTTGCCGACCAGAAAGTAGATGTAGCAGTTATCGAAGTAGGCATGGGCGGAAGATTGGACTGTACGAATATCATCCATCCGGATTTGTGTGTTATCACCAACATAGGCCTCGACCACACCCAATATCTGGGTGACACGCTGACGAAGATTGCCAAAGAGAAAGCCGGAATTATCAAAGAAGGAGTTCCGGTCGTTATCGGCAGAGCCCAAGGGGCAGTGAAACGTGTATTTACCATGAAAGCTAAAGAAAAGAATGCGCCTATCGAATATGCCCGTGAAAATGCCCGGTACTGGGACATGGAAATAGTTCCTTATTCGAAATTGCAAGAAATAAGACCGATGATGGACAACACAATTCAGAGCATGCACGAAATGATCGAAGCAATGGACGAACAATCAGAAGAAGAGGCAAACCAGATGCGGCAAGCATTACTCATGTTAGACCTGTCAGACAGTCTACGTACGCTAGACCAGATACTCGACAAAAGAAAAGATGCTATCAAAATCCACAATGAGATGTTTCCTTTCGGACTTTTCACAGAGTTGAGCGGAGCTTACCAATTCGAAAATATGTTTACCATCCTAAAAGCCCTTGCGACACTGACCCGTCTGAACTACAACATCAGATCCCAGGACTATCGCGCAGGTCTTGCAAACGTATGTCAGCTCACCGGTCTGATGGGGCGTTGGCAGAAAGTACACAGCTATCCGGATATTATCTGTGACACGGGACATAATGTTGATGGAATCGAATATATCCATGTACAGCTCAATGCCATTCACAAAACCTTCGATCAGGAGATCCATATTGTATTCGGCATGGTCAATGACAAAGACATCCGGGGGGTTCTGCGAGCATTGCCGAAATATGCCACCTATTATTTTACCAAAGCAAGCGTTAAACGCGCGCTTCCGGAAAATGAACTACTGGCATTGGCAGAAGAAGCCGGATTGAAAGGTACCACCTACCCCACTGTTGTAGAAGCTGTACAGGCGGCAAAAAAGAACTGCCCCCCCAAAGATCTGATCTTTGTAGGAGGCAGCAGTTTCATTGTCGCAGATTTGTTAGCGAACCGCGATACACTCAATCTCTACTAACGCATCCTTTGGCAGAGCTTTTACGGCAACCGCCGAACGTGCCGGAAAGGCTCCGTCAAAATACGTGGCATACACACCGTTCATCCCTGCAAACAGGGACATATCCTGAAGAAAGACAGTGGTTTTGGCAATGTTTCCCATTGTCAATCCTGCTTCTTCAAGAATGTGTTTGATATTCTCCAACGACTGGCGAGCCTGTCCTTCTATCCCTTCAGCCATCTGTCCCGTAGCGGCATCAATAGGCAACTGACCGGACACAAATACCATACCATTGGCTTCTATCGCCTGACTATAAGGGCCGATAGCCCCCGGAGCTTTCTCACTGCAAATTACTTTTTTCATATATATTTCTTTTTTCTGTTTACCGAATTTCAAAGATAAAAATAAATTTCGAGTAAGATTGACAAATCTGTTTCTTTTTATTATCTTAGCAGCTGATGAGCAAGCATAATTACGACATATTCATAAGTTACCGTAAAAGATGTTCGGGCGACAAGCCTGAAATGCTACAACTGATGCTGGAAGAATCCGGATTCCGCAAAAGGGTGAGCTTTGATAAAGACAATTTAAACGGTCGGTTTGATGTTGAGTTGATTCGCCGTATTGATGAGTGCAAAGACTTCATTATGTTTATGGTGCCGGAGACGTTTACAACGATCCGCCCGCTCAATGAAGAAGCGGTCGAGACAGGCGAAAAAGCAACATGGGACATGGAAGAAGTGGCTTTCTACGAACGGATGGCATCCTTGACCTATGAAGAGTTTGAAACGGAAATTAAGCAGATCAGCCATACCGGAGAAATCGATTTTGTCCGGATAGAATTAGGCCGTGCGTTACACCGCCGGAGTAGAAACCCCAAACAGATAAATATCATTCCGATTGCTCCGCAGGAAAGTGAAAGCTATGATTTCGCCACCCTGCAACTACCACCGGACATTAGCGGATTAAAAGATTTTCAAGCTGTATTTTACAGCAACTCACGAGTAGCCCGATTCAAAGATATAAAGGGTGACCTCCTGAAACAAATGTTATCAAAACCTTCTTATGTATCTGCCAAATGGCTTGTGATGACTTTCATTGCTCTATCATTAATAGTAGCAGGAAGCAAAACTTATACTTCCATCCAAAGAACGGCAGAACAAAAACTGGAATTCAAGGATTGCCGCACTTATGACGATTATAGTAGTTTCATAAAGAAACACCCGGACAGTCCTTTGAAATCTACATGCGACTCCATCCTGCATGAATTCAATGCACTCCGGAATGACGGACGCGCTTCCGTAAACAACACCGGAAACAGGGATATAAAAGACAGAGAGAAAGAATGGGTAGACGTAAAATGGAATCCCACAATCACACTGCCCCAGCTCCGCTCCCTGGTGGACATGATGAATAATATGCTGCTGATTCCGGCCAAAAACAAAGAATTCATCATGGGGAAAACTATGGGAAAAGGATATGACTCACCGCAGCACACCGTTGTATTAAGTTCCGATTATTATATGTGTAAATACGAAGTAACACGTTCGTTGTGGTATGCCATTATGAATGACTCCATTGTTACGGAAGAAGGCATGCTGCCTATGACACATATAACGTGGAATGATGCAGAGGCCTTCACCAAGAAACTGAACAAGCTCACCGGTTTACCTTTTTCCCTCCCTACGGAGGCGCAATGGGAGTATGCAGCCGCCGGAGGCGAAAGCTATCCTTATGCCGGTTCAGACAACATTCGTGATGTAGCCTACTATGCCTCCAATGCCAATGAACGCCTGCATCCCGTTGGCGAGAAACGCGAAAACGGATTCGATTTATACGACATGTCAGGCAACGCCGCCGAATGGTGTACAGACTGGATGAGCCGGTATGAAAATACACGGGTCACAGATCCCCAAGGTCCGGCAGAGAATCCCGGACACCATAAAAAGATAGTGAGAGGAGGCAGCTACCTGGCCAACGAACGTGATATGGACATTCGCCATCGTAGCGTACAGACTTACGATACATCAGAACCACATATCGGATTTCGTGTGGTACTTAATCCTATTCAATAACACTATGAATGCAGAATAAAAATGAGCAGGAAAACTATTTTCAGAGTATTCATCCTCCTGTTTTTTTCCATCGGAGGGCAAATGAGTGCCAATGCACAGACAACGACACCCTTTGAAACGGTGTTCGACGCCTGTAAGAAAGCATGTGAAGCATTGGACGGCGGCTTTGCCAGTGGCGAACAACTGCTGGCAGTAAGCAAAACGCTGCGTGATGCAGCCCCTATCCCATTAACCGTCAAACAAACCAAGGGCGATGTCTTGAGCCTGAAAGGACATCTGGTATTTGACTACGAATTCATTCAAGCCTGCGTTGATAATGAAACAATCTATGAAATTGCGGACAAGTATGCGGCAGAAGCGAGGATGAGAGGTGATAAGGACTCCGCCAACAAAGTAAGATTAGATACCAAAATGGTGGCTGCCGGTCAGACCTGTACTTTCGAGATTCCGAGCTGTTCGGGAACCTCGCAGATAGGCTGTGTGGCAGAGGTGAATCGCTCTTTCAGTTGGAAAATAAAGACAATCGGTTATCAATCGAAAAGTGAACGGGAATACAAATGTAATGACAGCGTCCGGAAAGGTCTTCCCTTCCGAAAAGAAAAGGTTAGCTCGGATGAACGATATAAAATCATCGTCTCGATCACCAATAAAAGCAAGAGAGACGGGAGCTTTGCCTTGATCTTATTTTAATCCACTAAAATCTCTATTATATGCGACAATTCATTCTATCTCTATTAGCCTGTCTATGTCTGACAGCCTACTCACAGACTACAAGCCAAGCCGACCTACTGGTTGAAGAAGCTCAAAAACTAGAAAGTAAACAAGATTACCCAACTGCCATTACCAAACTGAAACAAGCGGATGAATTATATGTCAAAACAGGAAAGACACAGAGTGCGGAACGCGCTACCTGCCTGCACATTCTCGGCCGTTGTTATCTGAATCTGGAACGTCCCGAAGGACTAACCTATACACAAATGGCAGCAGATATGCGCAAGACCATACTGGGCGAAACAAATATCAAATACATTTCCTCCCTGAACAACACAGGACTCTACTACCTGACTGTTGCAAAAGACTATCCTAAAGCAGCAGAAATTCATGGCAAGACATGGGAACTGTGCAGTCGCATTCAGCCCCGTCCTGAACAGGCATTCATGTTTCATATCAATCTCGCCCGCTGCTACATAGCTTTAGGAGAAATGGACAAAGCAAGTGCCATCGTAGAAGAGGAAATAGCCATCAGTAAAAAGATGTATGGCGAAAAGTCCCTTTCAGTTGCCCGTCAACTCCAGCAGATAGGTTCGTTGTACTACCTGTCGGGACGTAAAGATGTAGGAGTCACTTATTATGAGCAGGCCTTCAACATCTTTCCTGACGATTCAAAAGAATACGAGCAACTTCTCGATTGGATATCATCCATCTACGTGGAACTGAACAATCAGCCGAAAGTATTAGAATACATGAAATTGGTAGAAGCTCACAATAAAAAAGAATTGGAAAAGCCTTGCGACGAACCTGATTGCCTGACCGAGCGTGCCCAGTATTTTGCCAGCATAGGTAACAATGATAAGGCAAGGGCACATTTTCTGGATGCTTTAAAGAAATGCGATGTGAATACTGATAAGGAGATTGTTTTTAAAGTACGCCACAACTATGCGCAATTTCTTTCCGGAATACAAGATCACGCATCTGCCGGCGAATACTACGAACTGGCAGCAGACATCCTTCGCAACAATCCTGCCGAACAGGCTAAATTTGCATTGGAATCTTATCTGGGCGGACTCAATTATAGCATTGCCGCCAAGTATGAGGCCTCCAATCGTATGCTCAACCAGGCACTGTCGGTTTATGCACAGATGTTGCCGGACAAACTGGACAAATATGTAGACGCCTCCGTTGCATTGTGCCGTAACTACGGATTCACCAAGGAGTACGGAAAAGCCCTCGAAATACTCACAAAAGCCGAAAAACTGCTTCCGACGGGTGATAAGTCAGATAAGATGGGGGAAATTCTGCGTTCCAGAGGCAGTATCTTATACCGACAAAAACAATATGCAGAAGCAGCAGCAAACTACCAACAGGCTGCAGACATTTACAAAATTCTTCCCGGCAGTGATGTAAAATATCAGGATGCACTTAGCAGTCTGAATCGTTGCCACACCATGATGGGCAATGAGACAGCAGCCAGGCAGACAGAACAGGATGCCGAACGTCAACGAATGGCGGTTTTAAACAGGCTATTGAAAGAGAATCTTGAACAATTGGACGCTTATCGCCTGCAATGGGGAGAAGACGGTTTGATGTATGTCTCCGCATTAGGGACTATCGCTGACATCTACTATACCCAAGGACAGACCGACAAGGCATTAGCCTATATGGAACCTTTCCTCTCCAGCGAAACAACCGCGCTGCGTAATCTTTTCCGTCTCTCGAAAGCCGATGAACGCCTGGCATTCTGGAAGGATATCCGTTCCTCACTGGACAGTATTCCCCTCCGTGCAGCCAATATCGCCGCAACAGGTACACCTGAACAAAAACAACGTTTTGCCCGGTTAGGTTACGATGCATTATTGTTTTCAAAAGGTATTATGCTCAATTCGTCTATTGAACTGGAGTCTCTGATCCGCGCTTCGGGAGATAAATCCCTGCTCGACCAATACAACAAGGCTACCCTTATGGCGGAACAAATTTTATCCATGCAAAGTGAACTCCCGAATGCAACCAATCAGACGGAAGCACGGAAAAATATCATCCGCCAGAAAGAGGAGTATGAACAGCTGCAACTGGACTTGATGCGAAAATCTACTGATTTCGGCGACTATACCCGTTATCTTTCTGTCAAATGGCAGGACGTACAAAAGCATCTGCATGGAAACTCCATCGCCATAGAATTTGCTCTCATAGACGATGAACTACTAGCTCCGGACAAACACCTGACCGCTTTCGTACTTCGTCCGGGTGACGTGTCTCCCACCGCAATCAAGTTAATGAGTCAGAAATTGCTATCGAAAGAGATGCAATCGCCTACGGCTTTCACCACAACCGAAAACGGGGCACATTTCTGGAAAGTGCTGGATGAATATATCAGCAAAGCGGATACTATTTATTTTTCACCTGACGGGATACTTCATCAGTTACCTGTAGAATATCTTCCGTATGGAGCGGGTAACCTGCCGTTAGCATTCCAGAAAGCCGTCTATCGTTTATCGTCAACAAAAGAAATCGCACTCGACAAAGCTTCACTGAACTACTCATCAGCCGCACTTTTCGGAGGATTAGACTACGAAATGGCTTCAACCAAAGTTCGCAATATTGTTTCTACAGATCATAACTCCGGGAAATTCCGTAACGGACAGAATGGGTATCATGAGTTACCATATACGCTCAATGAAGTAAATAACGTAAATTCCCTATTGAAAGAAAAGAAGATTAAAACCAATCTATTCGTAGGTGAAAACGGAACGGAAAAGCAGTTCCGGGCACTCGACGGCAAAGCTGTTTCGTTGATTCACATAGCTACTCACGGAGACTATAAAGAATTGAAGCAACGTGAAGCCGATGATGCGATGAAGCATTGCTTCCTGATTATGTCCGGCGCCAATGCCACGGAAGAGAATAACGACGGACTGCTCCGTGCAGATGAAATCAGTACACTAAACCTCCGCGGTTGTCGTATGGTTGTTCTTTCTGCCTGCAACACCGGTCAAGGTACTCTTGGTGCGGATGGTCTTTTCGGTCTTCAACGAGGCTTTAAGAATGCAGGAGTACAAACCATCCTCATGACACTTTCAGCTGTTGACGACCAGGCCTCCATGCTTCTCATGACTAAATTCTATGAGAACATCATTTCAGGGTTATCCGAACGACAGGCTCTTATAAAAGCGCAACAGTACCTTCGTGAGAACGGATATGCAGACAGTAAATATTGGGCACCATTTATCTTGTTGGATGCAGGCAAATCGCCTATTCCTCATCCTTCGAAATCTTGAACCCTAGTTTCATAATCAGTTTCAAGGTTTCCACCGAAGAATTTCTGTCGTACACCTTTTCTTCTTCAGGTAATTCTTCATACGGAACCAGGCACGGATGCTGCTTCAACACATCATCCCGCTTTTTTCCATACGTCCAACCTTGTTCTATTCTGGTTTTCGACCAGACTTCATGAACATTCTTAGCCATCTCTTCTACCAAATATTCCAACTCCTTCGGGAGTTGGATATGTCCTGTATCCACCGGATTGGGAATATACTCTTTCATTTTATGATTCATTATTTATATATTAGCGGAACAATTTCCAATCTATCTTTTTACCACAATGACTGCAATAGATTTGGTCCATAAAAATAGACGCACCACATTCACAGACTTTGGCATCACCTTCATTCTTCAATTTTCTCATCAGCTCATTATGAAGAGCCGTATCGCCCTGTTTGATAATACTATACCCCAGCTTTTTCATCAGCTTGATCGTATCAAACGCCATACGTCGATCATATTCTTTTTCCGAATAAGGAAGCATGGAATAAGGCACCATGTCCGGAGTCTCTTTCTTCTCGTCATCCCTCTGCGGTCCATAAGTCCATCCCTCTTCCTGGCGCTGGTCGGCCCAGATTTCGTGCGCATTTTCAGCAATGGCTTCACGCAATTCAATCAAATCAGTGCTCAATTCAACATCTTCCAGATCAATAGGCCGCGGATTATAATCCAGATCAGGCACTTTCACTCTCGCAAGATACGCTTTTGCATCATTCCATGCCGCAATAAAGTGATCCTTGGGATAGGCCGTACTTTCCTCTCCTGTTGCAGGATCATAAAGCGTCACTTCCTCTTCATTTACGTCAAGCACTACTGCTGCATGATAAGCAATTTCCTCCTCACTATTTCCCGGCAACCGGCAACTATTTACCACAACAATCGCATCATGTCCGGCCTTGAGGGCACGTATGACACTGTCAATACTGGAACCATAACTGCGCATCACAATCAATCCGCGTTGTTCGAGCAGGCGGCCTACACTATGCAAAGGAGTTCCCCTCTCCCTCAACCAACTGTTATTCCTGGCCTCCTCCGAGAGTTCATCCGAATTATATTCAATCTTTCTACGTTTCAAAATAAACTGCTCACACTGGAAATCACAAAGATTACCTTCCGATTTGGCTGCCATCTGCGCCATTGGCAGGAAGTCCGTTTCTTCATCATCAGCTCCCATCATGGCATCCAACTGTTGAGACAAGATAAATTCCTCTTGCAAACTTTCATCAGTCGCCAGATATTCAAGTACCAAAGCTGTTTCTTCAGCATTCGTCTTACCTTCTTCAAAAGCAGCCAACAATTCTTCGGTTATCATATTTTTATCTTTTGTTTTCATACTTCTTCTTATCATTCATAGCTAAGTGAGCCAATGCTGCCAGCGCACGCTTTTTAATATTGTACAGATTAGCAACAGTTATTCCCATAGATAATGCTAAAAATTCAGGTTCGACCTCTTTGAGTACTAATTCCCTGATGACCATCACATACCGCTTATTCGACATCAGATCGAACAAACGTTCCAAATCAATCTTTGCGGCTATTTTCGATTCAGAGTCGTCTATTTCTTCTTCATGATTCTGCTCATAAAGAGGCTCTTTACTCTCGTCTTCTATCATCTGTTCACGTTTTTTCCGGGAACAGAAAAAACGAATTGCCACAATCTTAATCCATGTTCCAATGGTGCTACGTCCCTCAAAATTACGAAGAACGGCAGCATCATTCTTCATTAGATGATAGTAGAGTTCGCTGATACATTCATCGTAATCAACCTGGTAATCAAATATCAGCTTAATTACATTGATAAACAACGGACGATATTTTATGTTGAAAAACCAATCGGTGATTTTTTCATCCCGATTGATTAATCCGTCGACTATTTCCTGATCTGTCATATAGTTAGTTCTTTTTCAATCTAAAACTTAGCTCAACCACACACTGGTCATAAGGGATGGTTTCCGGATATTTACTTCTTAAAATATCATTATCGACGATGCATTTATGCTTCTTCTGCTGAAAGTCTTTATCTCCGTCACACGTTACAAATCCTTGCAGTTCCATACATGCATTCCAACGCAAATGTTCGCACTTACTCAAATTATCAAATAATGTACTGGAAACAACGTCACAAACCTTAGAATAGTTCAATGTATGGGCATCACGCTGCGTCAGCTCAACCATCTCTTTCAATCTTTCCTTATTATCTTTGCCATCCTCTCCCATGGCCCCGGCTAAAAACTTTTTGGTATCGATATGCCATACATTAGCCCTATCCTGCTCTTCCTGATAAGCCAATTTAATTTGTGCATCCAAGCTATGCTTGTCCTGCAATGCCTCTCTACGCGCATTCCATTCTTCTTCCGCTGTTTGCTTCAGGCTTTCCTTCGCTTTCTTCTTCTCTTCAATTTCCTTCTCATTCGTTTCAGGCATTGCGTCAATCATAATTTTCTGATATGCATAATAAAATTCCTTTGCCAATACTTCAAGCACATCTGTCGATACCACATCGTACGAGAATATTTCTTCCTGCGCTCCAAAAGTTATGATTACATCCCGGGTATTGCCATAAATATTAAAATACTCTTTTATTTGCTTCAGCTGAATGGTGTTGCAACTTCCATTGACGCGCAGATAAATCCTAAAATCATTGAAACAATCCTTTCTATATCGATAGGCATATTCGTAGAGATCAATCGCCAATGCCATCCCTTCATTATCATTTCCTATAGCAATTACAACATAGTTTAGATCATGAATGATTTCAGAAAATTTTTCCCAAAAACGTTCGGAATGGATAGACATTTCTTCACACCATTCCAACTCATTTTTCCTCTCCTTCAAGGCAGGTGCTTTCATTAAAAAATCACCTTTCAATTCATCTATATGTTCATCAACCACATATATTTTTTGAGGGTTCCTATTGCCATTTACATCGATCAATGCCCCAAACTCATATAGAAAACGAAATGCATCACGTCCGGTTTCTCCAAAGCCAATAATCATCGACGTAAAAGGTTTCTTTACACAAGCCTTCGATGTATCGACATCTACAAAATTCACGGGGTGATTCCTCACATTCTTTTTTAATTGCAATACAGCAAGATTAGACGAGTCGATGATATGAATCTGATGTTTCAACCCATCACATATTTCCAACTTCTGGTTCTGGTTGTTCTTACGCGCATGGCAATAAATCTGAACCTGATTATGGACTCTATCTTCTTTACATTTCGCTATTTCCTTAAAAACAGACACCGCCTCCAGATTCAGTTCTTCATTGGGAGACAAGAAATAGAAAGTTGCCTGCGGGTACTTCTTGATTAGGTTTCCCAATCTCCTCAATCCGAGATATTTGTATAAATCAAATTCCGATTTGACTTTATCTATAACCCGGCCTGTGATTCCAAATTTAGAGTTAACCAGTATGCCGTCAAGCTCTTCTATCTTTTCTATGAATTTTTCAGTTCCGTCATGAGACGAATTAAAGAAATGACTGAATGTGAACCGGCCATGAGAACTGCTTTCATTAGCAGAAAGCAACCTCACGAAAATGAACTTACAATTCTCCCATCCTTCTTCATTCTTCCCCTTTGGCTCTGCCGCTTTTTTTCTTATACTGTTAGCCAGCAATATCGCATTATCATTGACACCCCAGAAAATAAACAGCCGGCATTTCTTCTTTCTTGAAAGATTCGCCATACATAACCGCACCCATGAGATGAATCTGAATCCTAACAGTTTGATGATAAAAACCGCACTCACTATAACGGCCAGGAAATGTATCACAGAAAATATCGTCATGTAGAAAGGATCATGATGCAGATCTTCAGGAACCTCCAAAAGATCGGAATGCGAAGCGAACATTTCCATAGAAGACAGAGCAGACCTAAACGTCAATGCTATCGAATTACTATCACTCCTTCCCTCATTAAAAGCATACCAATATATCAGGAAACCTGCAATAAATACCGTACCTGCAATCCATTTCAGGTTATCCACTAAGAATTTCCGTTTCTTAAAAAGCAGGTATACTAAACCTATCCCGATAATGATTAACAAAAGGGTAGAATATCCCCATTGATTTAAAAAACAAGGGTCTGTCGCGTGCTGTGCATTGCATTCACCAGTTTGAGAGATTACTGTGCTTAACATATACATATTCGATAGATTGATTATTTATTCTACAAATTTATACAAAATATTGAATAACAAACAGATTAGTAACAAAAAACCTCCTGCAAAACGAATTTTGCAAGAGGCTTTCTTATTTCTTCTTTAATAAGATTATTCAGCTTTTTCTTTATTCTCCTCCGCTGGAGCTTCTGCAGGTGCGGGAGCATCCTCCACCGGCTTGTCAACTTTCACCTCTTCTCTTGAAACGTTTACAGTCACATTTACAGAAGCAGGCTGTGCCTGATATGGCATACGGTTTTTCGGATCTGCTCCGTAAGGATTAGGACCTACCGTACCATCTGCAAACAACATATACAATGCAAAAATCCAACCAATGATAGGCACACAGCACAACAAAATCAGCCAACCGGATTTGTTTAAGTCGTGCAGACGTTTCACCCCCTGTGCCAAAGAGAACCAGATGGAAGCAATCATAGCAGCAAGACCGATCAATAAACCAAATACTGATCCACCGGCCGATCCGCTGGCAGCACCCAAAATAAATGTACCTACACCAAGTGCCCATGCAATACTGGAAACTATACCACCGATAATGCCCGACAGGAAATATTCAATTCTACGAATACGCCCGTCAAATGAGAAAGGAGCTTTGAACATAATTTATTAAATTTATATGAATAAATAAGTGAGTTTTTATCCGTGTTTCTCAATATGAAAGCAAAGATATAAAAAAAATTAAATAAAGAAAGAAATCGGGCAAAAAGATTGAAAAAATGCCCTATTTTCTGTAGAAATCACAATTTCACTCCATCCCAATGCATCACTGCCACCCATTCTGTCGGCTGACAAGTTCCGCAAGAACGATGCGGAACCGTAGCGACCACCAAGTCACAATGGGAAGACAGTACGATTCTTAACTCCTTCAGCAACATATCCAGCTGAATAATCAAATGAAGATATTTCGTCATACACCGGATCACCCGTACATACTGATAAATGCACATATCCTCTCCCCGCCTTATCTCCCCTAATGTTTTAGGAGAGATAGCGAATTCGCTTATGAAAAAACTGTTACTGAAAATACGATCCATATCCATTAAAGCCAATACCAAATTGCTTAAAAACTCATAAGGTTCCTGTTTTTCTTTTGCCATGTCATTCTATGATTAATAAATTATAATATTTCATTTTTTATTTGCTTTATCAAGTGCTATCCACATAGGGAAGCAACCCTATTTTTAATATCCCGACCTTTGTTCCCGTTATCTGATAGTCAGGTAGCTCAATCTTACAAAAACAATTTTATATGAAAGTTTTAGAAGAAATCAAAGTCTCGGTTTACGAAAATGTGTATTCAAAAAAGCCCCGAGTCATGTCTTTCCTTGAAGTCATTATTATGTGCATTCATCCGATCTATGCCTCCATCATAAACGCTATTCGGCGGTACTATGCAGAAGGAGACCATGCCGCGGCACAGAAGCTGAAAAACCAACTCCCCTGCTTCACTCCGGCAGGCACATTCGACGGAGCGCACGCTATCAAAAACTTTCTTCTCCCCAGCCATATTGTCGGACTTGATTACGATCATGTAAAAGATCGTCTTCAAGTCATCCAACGTTGTGCGGCAGATCCCCACACAGTAGCGGCAATAGAAAGCCCTACCGACGGAGTGAAAGTTTTCGCCTATGTAGAAGGTATCGAAAACCGCCATCGTGAAGGGCAGCAACTAGTGAGCCGCTACTACAATCAACTGCTGGGATTGGAGAGTGACCCGGCATGCAAGGACGAAAGTCGCCTGTGTTATTTCAGTTATTCCCCCAACGGATATGTTGCGGCGCTCTATCAGGCATTTGTGTTGGAGCCACTTATAAAAGAAGAAACAAACACTTTCTCTGAAAATGAAGTGCTTCCTCCCTTTCCCCTTCAGGATAATACTCCGGAAAACGTGTCTGAAGAAGAAATCGCCCAATTTATTTCGTCCTATATTTTCTTTCATCCGCTAACAGCCGGTCAGCGCCATTCCAACGTCTTCAAACTTGCCTGCGAAGCCTGCCGCCGACACTATCCCCAGAAAAGCATATTACGCGAACTTTCTCTATTTTTCGAGCACACAGATTTTCGTTCCGAAGAGCTAACAAAGGTTTTATCGTCTGGATATAAACAAGTTAATGAACATGCACCCGCTTCCTCTCCGGCCAGCGACCCTTCTTTTCAAAAGGACATAAGGACAAAAAGACAATATAGTACTGCAGAAAATTCCGATACCGACGACGAAGCCTATTGGCTGGGAGAAGAATTCCGAAAAGGAACCCCTTTATTTCCCCGCAGTTTGTACAATAATCTTCCCGATCTATTAAATGACTGTATCATTGAAGACGGAAGCAAACGCGAACAAGATGTCGCTCTCCTTTCCGATCTCACGGCCTTGAGCGCAGCACTTCCGCAGACTTTCGGAATTTATAATCATAAAAAATACTCCACGCATATATTCAGTGTCATACTTTCGCCTGCCGCCAGTGGTAAAAGCATCGCCCAAACCGGACGATACCTGTTGGAAGAAATACATTCAGAAATTCTGTCTACCAGTGAATCTATGATGAAAAACTACCAGACTGTACATAATAACTGGCAATCAGAATATCAAAAACAGAAGAAGAAAGGAGAAGCATGCTCCGACGAACCGCAACGCCCTCCTTTCAAAATGCTATTCATTCCTGCTACTACCAGCTATACCCGCATGCAAATGCAGATGCAGGACAACGGTCCACAGGGAAGCATCATTTTCGACACGGAGGCACAAACGCTATCCACAGCCAATCATCTGGATTGTGGCAATTTCGACGATATGCTCCGCAAGGCTTTTGAGCACGAAAATATAGATTCTTCCTACAAAGCCAACGGCCTCATTCCGATCTATATACGCCATCCCAAATTGGCTTTGCTGTTGACGGGTACTCCTGGACAAATAGACGGCCTGTTGAGCAGCTACGAAAACGGATTGCCCAGCCGCACCCTGATTTACACTTTCCGCGAAGCTCCGCACTGGAAAGAAATGGGCGACGACTGCGTCTCACTGGAAGATTCTTTCAAACCGATTGCGCATCGTGTCTCCGAATTATATCACTTCTGTCTGGCTCATCCGGTTCTTTTTCATTTCAACCGCCTGCAATGGAACCGTCTGAATGAGATTTTCTCACGTATGCTGTCCGAGGTGGCATTGGAAGGCAACGATGACCTCCAAGCCGTAGTGAAACGCTATGCTTTTCTGGTGATGCGCATCAGCATGATCCAGACCCGTATCCGGCAATTTGAGGTAACCGATCTTTCTCCCGAGATTTATTGCACAGACGCTGATTTTGAGCGTTCTCTTCAGATCGTTCTATGTTGTTACGAGCATAGCCGGTTGTTGCACTCATCCATGCCGTCTCCTTCGGTCCGTCCACTGAAGAATCCGGACACTATTCGTAATTTCGTTCAAGAGTTGCCCGATAGTTTCACGACAGATGAAGCGATTCAGATTGGCGCAAAATATGATTTCAACCATCGTAAGGTAACACGTCTGCTAAAATCGCTTAATGGAGTAAAGATCAATAAGATATCTCATGGTTCTTACACCAAGATGAATGAGCAATAGTCACATCTGTCCTTTTTGTCCTTTTGTCCTTTTGAAGAGTCCGGAAAAACATCGGGAGATTTGAAAAAAACATCTCAATGATTGAAATCAAACATTGGGAAGTTTCGATACAAATCTCCCGATGTTTTTTCTTTTTATCTGTGCGCCTGTGTGCGTCATTATGCGTCATGCCGCTTTCCCGATGTAGTACTTTTGTCATGTAATCGATTACAAGGCAATTAGACAATTAAAAATTAATGATTTAAAATTAAAAGTTATGGCACAGAATTACACTCTCATGGCTCGTAAGAACCTGTTGAAACCTAGTGAAACTCCGAAATTTTATGCAGTGGCGCGTAGCGGTCGTAAAGTGACGGTCAAGGAAGTTTGTAAACGTATCACTGAACGTTCTTCTTACTCCAAAGGGGAACTAGAAGGTTGTATCGGTGAGTTTTTACTCGAAATCGTCAATGTACTGGATGAAGGAAATATCGTCCAAATGGGTGACCTGGGTAATTTCCGTATGAGTATCAAGACCGGTACTCCTACCGATACGGCAAAGGAATTCAAGGCATCATGCATTGATAAGGGCAAAGTGCTCTTCTATCCGGGTAGTGATCTCCGCAAGTTGTGTAAGACATTGGATTATACATTGTATAAGAGTGATTCTTCCACTGATTCGGATAAAGATCCACTTCCTGATGATGGCGGTGATGATAATCAGGGAGGTTCCGGCAGCGGGGAAGCTCCGGACCCGGCAGCATAATCAACCGGTTGTTGACTGGTTCTTGAGTTCATAATGTATCAGTAGTATTTATTCTTTAATTCAAATTTATATGAAAAAGCAACTTTGGAAAAACATTCTCCAGTTTATCGTGACTATCGCGACTTCGATCATTTCGGCTATCGGTGTAACGTCCTGCGTGGGACATTAATCTCCTGCTGACCGATATGGAAAATTCAGAAGAAAACTATCTCCCACGTGAGATTAAGTTGTTGGTGATTCATTGCAGCGCGACGCGCTGCAATGTTTCCTTCACCGTAGAGCAGCTTCGACAATGTCACCTGCAACGAGGTTTCAAGGATATAGGGTATCATTTTTACATCACCCGTAATGGAGAACTTCACCATTGTCGCCCGGTATCGGAGCCCGGTGCGCATGTGCGAGGTTTCAAATTATATAGTATAATTTATATATCCTGTTACTAAAATAGTTATATTTGCATCATTATTATTAGAATAATCTGAATATGAAGGCAATACTATTAGTAAGAGTTTCTACAAAAGCACAGGATTTCGACGAACAGGAACGAGAAATTTACAATATGGCTATCAAAGACGGCTATTTACCGGAGTGCATAATTCCTGTATGTGAAAAGGAATCCGGTATAAAGTTGGCAGAAGAAGAGCGTGCAGGATTAAACAAAATGAAAGAATTGATTGAAGAAGATAATGATATAAATTGTGTGTACTGTTGGGAAGTATCAAGAATTGCTAGAAGAAAGAAAATAAACTTCTCTGTATTGGATTATCTCACAACTCATAAAATACAGTTAGTAGTCAAGAATCCGTCTATACGGCTATTTAAAGATAATGGAGATATAGATGAGGGTGCAGAAATGGTATTCACTTTATTCTCCCAAATGGCAGAATCAGAAATGCGTACTAAACTAGCCAGGTGGAAACGTACAAAAGATGCTAAACGCAAAGAATCTATATATACTGGTGGCTGGATTTTATATGGATATACGGTAGATGAGACAACGAAGAAACTAATAATAGACGAGAAACAGGCAAATATAGTAAAGACGATATTTGCTTTATATTTGACAGGGAAATATAGTTATGGTAGTCTAGCTAAAGAACTAATGCAAACAGGGCTATTAGTAGGTTATACTTTGCTTACTGCTAGAAAATTTATATCATTAACTTTAAACAATTTAGCTTATGCAGGTTTGCCTTCTTCTACCAATAAACGTAATAATGTCAAGACGGAAGGAAATATATATCCTCAGTTAGTAACATTGGAAATGATAAATAAATGTAAAGAGATAGCCAAGAGTAATACAAACAAACCTAAAAAACAGTATAACAACTATTATTTCGGTAAAGGATTATTAAGGTGTCCTTACTGTGGTGGAATAATGGTTGCAAAGAAGAATAACAATACATATCATTGTCAAGAATGTACTAAAGGATTTTGGATACAGATAAATTTAGTTGACAGCATACTTTGGCATAGTTCTATTATGCTTTATGCAACTAAATTAGCACACAAGGATGATGAAGATAGAAAACAATATTACTGCCAACTAACAATATGCGACAGTAAAATTAAAACTTCTGAATCGCGAATTAAAGCAATGCAGGAAAGAGCGGAGGTAATAGAACATAAGGCTTATGTGGAGGGTACTCTATCAATAACGAAAGCTGATTCTTTTATTAATGAACTCAATAATAAAATAGACAAGGAAAGAAAAGAACTGAATAAGTGGATGAATGATAGAGCTACTATTCAAAATCTGTTGATTGAAGTGAGTAGAGATGACAAGGTTGTGAACTTAGATAAAGTAGCAGAAATAAAAGACGACAAAACAAGATATGATATTATCCACGAAGTTTTTGATTGTGCTTTTATAGACAAAATTGAACAGTATAAATATACTATTTCAATATATCCAAAACTTTGGAATCATCCACTTCAATACACTTTGAATACGAAAAAGAATACTGTCTTTACAGATGTCACAGAAGATATTCATCAACACTTAATAGGTAAATTTCACGCTATTGAAGATGGTGTAGAAGTTTTGCCAGTATCAGAAGAAATTAAATGCTACGAAGAAAGATTTAAGGCAGTAAGGAACAAAGAGAAAAACCGTTATTATAATGTAAAATATTGCAGAGAACATAAAGAAGATAATGCTAGAAGGCAAAGGGAATACAGAGCTAGGCAAAAGGCTTTAAAAGCAAAAACAATAAAGTAAAATAAAGTGCCAATCGATAATCACATTTTATTAATACTTCTAGTCGATTTTTTCAGTTTGTGGTACTAGTATTAGGTCACTCCCTAAAAACTTAGTACCTTTGTATCAATATATTACAAATAGTATATAAGATAGCACAGGCACAAAAGATACACTATTTTATCACCATTTTTTATTTAAAACAGTACCATGCAAACATTCACCTATGAAGAAATCAGAGAAAAAGCACTAAAACAAGGAATTGCAGATAACAGGCTTAGAGTTGGCTTATGGGCTAGTTCAAATGGCTATATTAAAAGCAAAAGAAAGATACAAGGGAAAGTCTATACGATTTATTTTGCACCACAACATTAATTAGATTCAGATACATCATTTATAAAATAAACCAATGACCTATGATTATTCATATTCCTACGGGAAAGCGATTCAATAATCGAAAAGAAGCAAAGATTTACTTTGGTAGTGCTTATTACTACAAGATAGAAAAAGAGAAGAAAGATTTACTATTTATAAACAATATTCAATCCGCTACTAATGAATATTCTACCCAAATTTTGCAGAAGCAATGCAACCGTCAACTATTCCATTCTAAATAGATTCAAACCTGCCAATATTTATAGATTTTTCTGTTTGTCTCTTTCAAGAGATGATTGGTATAATGTGAGAATTACTTTAGATGAATTAAAAAGAACAAGTGGTGGTAAATCAGTAAGCAGTTTTAATAAGAAATTTGAGGAGTACTTGGATATAAAGCCTTATTTTGTGGATAATGGTTTTTATTATCCAACTAGACGGAATATTTATCATATTCCTGCAATGGAAGAACAATGTATCACTATCTCCAATAAGTTTGCATTAATCGAACTGGATGCAGCGATAAAGGGCTTCTTTATCCAATTACTTCTATTATCCCAATATGGCAATATAGAGCTGATTAAGAAAAATATAATCAAAGCAATCGGAATAGATAAAAAGACTTATGACAAGTATATAATAAAACTTGTTGGTGCTGATTTAGTATCAATCACTACTCCCTTAACTTTACATACTGAAAATATTCTATTAGAAAATGATTTTTCCAAGCAGAAAAAACTATCCACGAAGAAAGTAAATAAAATAGTAGAGATAGATGATAATGGAAATATCATAATTCCCAAGTAAGGGGAAAAAGTGTTCTTTATTAATATATTAATATACAGTATTTTTTCCCTTGTACCTACCTGTTTTACAGAATAGGATGCAATAAAAGTGATTTTTTCTGTGTAAGGCAAAGTGCAGTGTTATTATTAGTATTACAAGCCATTCTTAGCTTTACATAGGTAAGGTAGTGGGGAAAAAGTATCTAATATTAATTATATATTATAACACACATTTTCCCCCACTACTAAAGAATTTAAACTTTATGTGCGCATGAACTTCATTTTTTAGGGTGACAGAGTATCTGTTCTGATTTTTAAAGATTAGGAGTTATATAGACTAATCCTGCACTTGAAGTATGAGACACTGAAAAATATGTCAATGCCCACAAATAAGCTCATTATAGAGACTTTGACGAATAAATTAGTCTACTCCCAACTAGAAACAAAAATAGCCGCAAGCGAGTACACTTACAAATGTGCTCAACTGCGGCTTTTTTTGTGGAACTTCTAAATTCTTGTCTAATACAAGGGATATAACAGTTCGCAATTTTAAATATGGGAGTTAATTTTCCCAATGGAAGTGTGGGAAAATGCAAATATGACCTGTTTGATTTACATATAATTCAAGGAGTTGAACCATTGACAAACAGGTAGTT
>NZ_JAPQKZ010000039.1:0-70059 GCF_027257075.1 Bacteroides sp. LFL-34
AGTGAATAAAATTAAAGCGGTAAAAAGACAGATGTACAATAGGGCAGGAATTAAACTACTGAGAGCGAAGATTATTTATTCACAATAGAAGAAGTACCACCAAATTTGACGAAGAACCACTTTTTAAAGGTTCTTAATCAAATTCCGTGCTAGTAAAGCTCATTGAAAGGCCGATGGATAAAGGGATATCGGCATATTAGAAATAACAAATAAATTATCCAAACTATATGCATCTTAAAGTACTCCAGAATAGCCATGAATAAGGTAATTGAACATAAATAAGTAGCACGGAATTTGATTAAGAACCTTTTTAAATCTCTAGTAAAGTGTTGTGAGATTATATTTCAGCTCATTCCTACACGATTTTACTCATTTCCGTACCGTTTTGATTCTTTTCACCACAGAGGACACGGAGGACACAGAGGTTATAATTATCTATGAATTAGAACTTTGAAACCTCTGCGTCCTCCGTGTCCTCTGTGGTGAAACAGTTCATTTATGCACCGAAATAAATCTATTTTTAAGGATGTGATTGTCCTGAATCAAATCCCCCAATTTCCAGACTGCGCCAGCAAGCTCTCTCATACATAAAAATGAAAATCCTCTTTCAATCTATCACCACTCTGTAAATACAATGAATAAAGAGTTTCAGAACGATGGTGATAGGTTGAAAGAGGTATTGACAAAATCAATAGGGAAAGAAAGAATTATACTTCCTCTACAATTTTCCAATCACCAATACTTCTTGTCGCACTATCGAAGTTAACTCCTACTTTTACAACTTTCCGATGATCAGGCTGATAAGGAATAATATACCCCTTACTATTTATTTGCTCCAGTGCTTCCTCCGGAGTTCCATCTACCTTAAATTCAAAGACATAAATGGCATCTTGCATCTTTACTACCACGTCTGCCCGTCCGATTGCACTTTTCACCTCTGTATCTACATACTGCCCCATCAAACGGAACAACAAATAGAAAATTGTCTGATAATGTTTTTCCTGCTTATTTTCCAAATCATTGGGAATTGAAGCAAAGAAAGACCTTATTCTCTCCAGACATTCGGTCAGTTTTCCGGCACGCAAATCCTTGATAAAAGAGACTACATAAAAGGTATTCTCACGGGCAGGTAAATGCACATACGCGGGCATAAGAGATTCTATGAATCCTTTCCGCACTTCTTTGTTAGGATAAGCCAATGTGTAGAGTTGGAACTCCGGATCATATCCCTTGATGGTAAGATAGCCGCTTTGATAAAGTACAGGAAGAGGATCGGTAATAACACTCGTTGGCGCGTCAAACTGTTCTGCAGTAGCCGTTGCACCATCCAATTCGCGAATATCAAAATTACTCTGCTGCAATATATTAATTAAAAAAGTAGGTGTCCCGGTAGAAAACCAGAAATTGGCATATTTCTTCTGTGCAAAAGCATTGAACAAACTGAATGGATTGTAAATGTCTTCGCAGTTCTCACTAAAATGATATCCGTCATACTGCTGCTTCAAATGCGTACAAGCCTCCTCGTAGGTTTCATTATTAGCCTGTGCCATCATTTCAATATCAGTTTTCAATTGTGTACGCAATTCCCGTTCGGTTATGCCACAGATAGCACTATAATCATCTCTCATGCTGATATTCTGCAAATTATTCAGTTCACTGAAAATACTCATTTGACTGAATTTGCTAATACCTGTCAGGAAAAGGAAACGAAGATATTCTCCTTGCGCTTTCAAGGGACTAAAGAATTTCCGCATTTCTTCTCGAAGTTCATTTTGCAGTTCCGGCAAATGGTTACTGTCTAATAAAGGAGCATCGTATTCGTCGATAAGTACTACTACCGGTTTGCCCGTCTGTTCATAAGCACGACGAATCACTCCCCGGAAACGTTCCGCAGGCGTACCTTCTACTTCTTCCTTTCCATAGAGTTTTTCCCAATCGTATAGGTTCAGATTCAACTGTCCCAAAAGGTCGGAAAGTGCTGTGTACTTTGTCATACTGAAATCAAGGTGCAACACCGGATAGACATTCCACTCTTTCTCCAAACGCTCCATTGCCAAACCTTGAAACAAGTCCTTCTTCCCCCGAAAATAAGCATCAAGAGTGGACACCAGCAAACTTTTTCCAAAACGACGGGGACGACTCAAAAAATAAACCTTATTGGTATTAGCCAAACGATAAATCAACTCCGTCTTATCTACATAAACGTTGTTATTATTGCGTAAGTCTTCAAAATTCTGTATCCCTATCGGGTATATTCTGAAAGTAGTATCAGTAGTATCCATAATGCCTATTCTTATAAAATTGAAATGTAGACAAATATAGGCATTAAAATATAGACTTCAAACAGTACGTACTGTTTTCTACACTCCATTCAGTTAAAAGCAACTATACTTATACTTTCCTCTTTTTAAAAGCAATGAAGTACCCGGAAATTTATTACCTTTGTGTAATTGATTTATAAAACCGGAGTATATGAGCACTAAAATTTATCCCATCGGCATACAGAATTTCGAAAAGATTCGTAATGACGGCTATTTATATATTGATAAAACGGCATTGATGTATCAAATGGTAAAAACCGGTAGTTACTATTTCTTAAGCCGCCCGCGCCGCTTCGGAAAGAGTCTGCTCATCTCTACTCTTGAAGCCTATTTTCAAGGAAAAAAAGAACTGTTTACAGGACTGGCTGTAGAAAGGTTGGAAAAGGATTGGATTAAATATCCGATACTACATCTGGACCTTAATATCGAAAAATATGATACGCCGGAAAGTCTGGATAATATACTCGAAAAATCGTTGACTGCATGGGAAAAGCTCTATGGTGCCGAGCCATCCGAACGCTCATTTTCTTTGCGTTTTGCCGGTATCATAGAACGCGCCTGCAAGCAGGCAGGACAACGCGTAGTTATTTTGGTAGATGAATACGACAAACCCATGTTACAAGCTATCGGCAATGAAGAGTTGCAAAAACAATTCCGGAATACCTTAAAACCATTCTATGGGGCACTCAAAACAATGGATGGCTATATAAAGTTCGCGTTCTTGACCGGCGTTACAAAGTTCGGCAAAGTCAGTGTGTTTAGCGACTTGAATAATTTGGATGACATCTCAATGCGAAAAGATTATATTGAAATCTGCGGTGTCAGCGATCAGGAGCTTCATGAAAACTTAGATATCGAACTTCATGAGTTTGCAGAGACGCAAAGTTTGTCGTATGACAAACTCTGTACAAAACTAAAAGAATATTATGATGGCTATCATTTTACACATAATTCTATCGGTATATATAATCCGTTTAGTCTGCTCAACGCTTTCAAATATAAAGAATTCGGCAGTTATTGGTTTGAGACGGGGACACCTACCTATCTGGTTAAGTTACTAAAAAAGCATCATTATGATCTGGAACGGATGGCACACGAAGAAACTGATGCACAAGTACTGAATAGCATCGACTCCGAATCAACCAACCCGATTCCAGTGATTTACCAAAGCGGATACCTCACCATTAAAGGATATGACGAACGTTTTGGCATATACCGTTTAGGTTTCCCCAACCGTGAAGTAGAAGAAGGATTCATTCGCTTTCTGCTTCCTTTTTACGCGAATGTGAATAAGGTGGAATCCCCATTTGAAGTTCAAAAATTCGTCCGTGAAGTAGAAACGGGAGATTATGATTCTTTCTTCCACCGCCTGCAGAGTTTCTTTGCCGATACGACTTACGAAGTAATCCGGGAGCAGGAACTACATTATGAGAACGTACTTTTCATCGTTTTCAAGCTGGTTGGCTTCTATACCAAGGTGGAATACCACACTAATGACGGGCGTATAGATCTCGTGCTACAGACAGAGAAGTTCATTTATATAATGGAATTCAAGCTAAACGGAACAGCAGAAGAGGCTTTGCAGCAAATTAATGACAAACGCTATGCGCTGCCTTTCGAAGCGGATGGACGGAAACTATTCAAGATAGGGATTAACTTCAGTGAGAAAACCCGTAATATCGAAAAATGGGTAGTAGAATCCTGAAGTATACCCCGCCTTGACAAAGAGTCTGTTATTATTAACGTGGTGATCTTATTCCAATCCCGGCCACGCTTCTGTTGAATACGTAGCCTCAAGCGCATTTTCTAAATTATCATTCAGACTCGGGAAGAAATCGATTCCTGTCTTTTCTTCCAGTTCGTCTATTGATAATGCATAGTCAACTAACTTTGTTGATTTCGGAGAGTCGGTATGCTCCATCCAAAAAGCGATCGCTTTGAATGAATCTCCTTTTTTAAACAACAAAGCCATATAATAATATCTAGGAATGGGCTTGCTACGGTCGTTACTAATATATCCTCTGATCTGATCTTCCTTATCAATCGTTCCTCCTTTTACCACATATAAAGTATCTGAAGATGTACAGCTACGTCCCCATGATTGCACCTGTCCCTCCAAAGTCAACCATATACCTGTATTAAATTTATTCCGTTGAGGACTCATATTAGTGTAATAAAAAGTCTGTTCATTTACCTCACGTGAATAAAGTCTGTCGGCGGAAGCACAAAGATGTCCTCTGTCATAACCTTGTTTTCCAAAATCTGCTTGTACACGTTGATACTGTGAACCAATAGCTGGATCTGCATCAAAAGGTTCATCACTACGTGACACATTTTGCTGTTTTGTTTGATTGTCAAACCGAAATGCAATCCAACGGGAATGTTTCTTACTCTTATCGTATTCCATACTGAAAGAGGTTACTTTCTGTCCATTGAATGTCGTATAGTGAGTTACAAACACATCGTTTGCACCATTGCGAAGGGCAGGAAGTTCTACGATACCGGTGGCAAAATTATTGGAGTTGTTGTTTTCATCTTTATCACAAGCACAGAAGCTTATGCACAACAGACTCAATAAAAGATACTTTTCTAAATATTTCATATTTCAATTCTTATGATAACCTACGATACATATCCCTATTTCCTGTATAAGAGGAAAAGAAAAAATATCTCAAAGAGAAAACTCAATTTCTCCTTTGAGATATTTTTGTTATACTAGTCTAATACTATCATTTCAGCTTGACACCAAAGACTGCACCACGTTCTTTGTCTGTCGAAAATTTAATCTTAGAATTAGCAGTGATGCCAATTAAAGTATATTCGTGATAGTCTGTATCAGTAACGGGCACAATTGTAAAAGCAGTTCCCGAACCTGAAAAGCCTGTATTCGCAATCAAACTCACCGTCTTTGAAGCCTCACCACCTTCAAAAGTACCTCCACCTACAATTTCTACAGTTAGACTTGTACCATTCTTACCACTCCAAGCAACAGAATAAAAAGATAATTTTGTTTTTACAGTCCCTAGAGCGTCAGATGTCCATGTTCCAGCAACGCCATTTTTTCCCAACTTTAAACTAGCAAATTCATTCACAGTACAATTATAATAGAAATCGACTTTAGAATCAGAAGTAGTAGGCATTGCTATATTACTTTCGTATGGATCCAGCTCTGGATCTGGTTCCGGATCTACTCCTCCACCGTCTACGATTCCACCATCTGTCGTTTTTAAACTAGCATCATCAACCAATAAATTTCCTCCAGGTTTCTTCGAGTTCATTACAAGCAAACATATCTTTTTCTGCTCTAATAAAGTAAATGTATAACTTTTAACCACCCAATCAGCATTAGTCAAATCATTGGCATAATCACCATACTTGTAATCATTTCCACCAATTACACCATCATCACCAATTGGTACATAACCTAAAGCTGCACTTGCTGTACTTCCTGCTGTTGCAGCTTTTAAATATGCACTAAAAGTATAAGTACCAGCCTTCAATGTCATTTCTGTACTGCCTAGGCGCTTATTACTTTGTGGGTCACCCTTTACCAAAACGGACGAAGCACCACTCCGTTTATCAGTAGACTGTTCAAGAGTCGCACTACTTGCTGTAGATGCAGACTTCCAACCTGTCGGATATCCATCTGCCCAGTTTTCAAATCCTCCATTAGTTAATAACTCTGTACCTTCTCCTGGGGTTTCTCCACCACCTTGGCCTTTTCCTGCTTGAATATCATCTAAACGATAGCTTAAAGCTTCTGTGCTACTTGTACTAGTATATTTGAATCCAACAAAACCCGTTTGTCCTGCATAACTATCCAACTTAGCTTCCAATGGCACCCATGTGTTATCAGTTGTAGGCATCCCATCAATTGTCAGCTTACTAGATTCCATCTTACCATTCACTAATTTCAAGAAGTAAACTTCCAAATTAGAATTAGCAGCTGCTGTTGCATAATTATAAACCGCACACTTGAAAGAGACAGTCTTATCTGCGATTTCATCAACCTTAAAAGCCGGAGTTACGAACCAACATTCAAAATTACTACCTGAAGCATTGTAAGAAGTAGCCTGAATATATTTATCTGTATTATTAAAGATTTTTCCTTGCCAACGTCTACCACCAGCAACAGCTACATTATACCAATTTGCCAAAAGATAATCGTTATTATTTACTGCATCATCAAAAGTAGCAGAGAATGAGTTCACAGGATTAGAATCATCCAGTCCGAGAGGATTATCCGGATCTGTTTCACCACTTCCACCAACATCTTTACCATCTAATGTCGCTGCAGTTGTACTCTTCACTCCTGGAAATCCATAGAATTTTTCCAATGAACCCTGGATAGCAAGAATATGTCCCAAATTAGTGGCATTTTCTGCAAGGTTTAATTTCGAATACAGCTCTGTTCCAGAACTTAATTGC
Organism: Bacteroides sp. LFL-34; assembly: GCF_027257075.1. NCBI lineage: Bacteria > Pseudomonadati > Bacteroidota > Bacteroidia > Bacteroidales > Bacteroidaceae > Bacteroides > Bacteroides sp. LFL-34. Next base: position 6,750 of record NZ_JAPQKZ010000039.1, read on the forward strand.
ACGCAAACACAATTCTTTACATTTGTCTCTGTTGCACTAGCAGCTATCAACAGATTATTTTTAGCTGTAAATGGTGCTGCAAATTTTGCACTTCCAGAAGGATCTTCGTAATTTTCTACAGTACCCACAATATATCCTTGCACCCAAGCAATTGTACCGTCTTGTTTCTGTTGTGCTGCTTCTATGCTATATGGATTTTCTTTCGTACCATCACCCGTCAATCCCGGAACATCACCTTCTCCCAATATATCATAAGGAGCCGGTACATCACTACATGAACTAAATGTGAACACCGCAAGCAGTGTCAAGAATAAAGCATTTAGAATCTTTTTCATAATTATATGTGTTAATTGAATTAATTATTTCGTTTGATATCGCTTAAAGTACGAACAACAACCTCCCACTGGTTATTGTAACGCAACAAAATACCTGTAATATTTACACTACCTTGCGGCATTACTTCCATTGAGAAGTTTGCATAAGCACTGGTATAAAGGAATAGATTACTTCCACTCTGCGTACCGTCAGCATAAGTGAAATAACGTTTTACTGAACCTTCATCTCCTGGAGCATAAGTCGCTGTTCCATCTGCTTCGGAAAGTTTTATATCTTTGAAAGTAACCAGTACCGGAGCTTCTTTCAAGTCTATAGCAGCAAGATTAGCTGGAGTAGTAATTTCAATCGGTGTCAGTTCTGGATAGTATAATTTAGGTTCATTAATCAGACGTACATGTTGTTTCCATACATATTCCGGCATACGGCCTACAGAATTATTATATACTGTTCCGATCTGTGCCTGTTTACGATAGCTACCTATCTGCAAACCCTTACAGTCGATTACCACTTTCTGTCCTACCGGGCAGAATGCATACAATCCGGTTGCATTAACACCGATAACGATAGCACCTGTCTCATCTGCTACCACCAGCTTCTTATATAAGTTTCCACTTTCGTCATCGCAGGTAATCACTCCTTCAATGCGCGTTTCACCTTCGATAGTGGTATAGGTATCTTTACTTGTATCGATGAAATCATTGTATTTCTCTTTCAGCGCAGCTATTGAAATAGTACGTCCTTCCGGGATTGAATTATTGCCATAAGCATTTCCCGTCACCGGATCATCATAGTTCTCACAGGAAGTGAGACCTGCGCCACATAGCAGCAATCCGGTACATAATATAGTTAGTAATTTCTTCATAATTGTTTCTTCCTTTCTTATTGTTTTGGATTGATAACTACACATTCTTAAAACCTATAACCAATGTTCAAGAAAGCGTTGAACGGGAATGCGTAGAAATACTTAGAGTTCTTAGAAAACTTGTAAACACGTGCGTCACCGTCTTTGTAATTATCATCACGGTTTTGTTCGAAACCGCCTGTACGCAAATCTGTATTGTTCAAGATATTAGTCAAACTCAAATTAAGGCTAATGCTCTTTCCATTACGTAAACGAATGTATTTTCCGATGGAAGCATCCAACATAAATCCACCATCCAGTTTCTCCTGACCTGGTACATGGAGAACCGGATTTCCATTAGCATCTACGCCGGCACCATTTTTATCCAATACGCTGCCAAGACGACGATAGCTTGAGAAATCGATATATACACGATCATAATAGTTTCCGGTCAAATTGAAGAACCAACCTTTTACGTTATAATCCAAAGCAAGGCTATAAGCAGAAAGCGGAGTACCATTAGCACGCATACCTTTAGCATAAACACGATCGAGGTTTGACTCATTCTCACTTTCATATGTCAATACAGCATCCGGATTATTGGCGTATTTAGCTTCACTCCAAGTACCGATAGCCGTCAATGAAAGTTCACTTGTCAACTTAAAGGTAGCCGCTGCTTCTATTCCCCAATGTTCCTTTTCAATGCCATTCATAGAAAGATAAGTGAAACGTGCTTCGCTATCATTATAAAAAGCATCCATTTCTACCTGATTCTGGAAGCGAGTGTAATAACCAGTCAAACGTCCCATCACCCATGGAGTGTTGAAGTTATAAGTCAAATCACCACCAATGATGCGCTCTGTTTTCAAGTCTCTCACAAAGTCATTCTTAATACGTGGAGCAATAAAAGAGTTATAGGCCAACGGTGCACGTTCTTCATATCCGGCATTCAACGTGAAAGAATGGTTACCATTGATAGCCCAATTCAAACCGGCTTTTATACCTCCTTCAAGGAATTTAGCCGTACCGCTGCTACCAAGTGATTTCAACGGAGCACGTCCGTTTCTCATCAATCCATCGCGGAACATCTGTGTAGATCCTATCTTACCGGAAGCAAAATAGTTTAATGACCCGCCATTGTTACCCTGATAACGCACCCATGCACTCTGCTTATTCACATAGATGTTATAATCATAACCAAATTTATCACCTTCACCAATACGGCGGTTAGGATTATCAAGATCATTTTGCACCATACTGGAACTAGCTCCATGATCGCGCACTGCAAATTTGTCGACGTCAGTATAAAGCTGTCCGCCCAGCAAATCCTTCATTTTTTTATAATGCATACCTTTGGTTGTATTCACGGCAACTCCCGCAATGTAGCTGTTGTGTTCATTCCATTGATGATTGAATACCGAACTAAGGTTGAAAGCCAACTGATCATCATGACGTTCTTCTACATAATAAAGTGTCTCTTTACCTAATGCATTCGCCTGTTTATTGGCAAAATAAAGAGCATCCCAATCTAACTGACGATAAGCTTTATTATTTTTCCAATTATCTGTAACTTCATTAAACTGCTGCAATTCATCGGCAGTAGGAACAGATTCCCATACATCAAAGATTGAGCTAGGCAACTTTTTATAATAATCCGGGCGTGGATCGGCCGCATTACCATTCCAGCCTAGAGCACTTTTCCCATAGTTGGAATATTTGAATCCGGCACTTGTCACTAACTTCTTATTATCATCAATGGTGAAATTCCATGAAGCAATAGCCGATGGTTCGAACTGACGTACAATACGTGCATTTCGTTTTTCTCCATTCTGATATCCCCAGTTCGGATTATAATAATGACTGTTCGCTAAATAATAAGCTTCTTCGGTTGCCGCCATTTGCTGTCCTCTCTCTGTCGGTGTTCCCCAAGTTGCCAAAGAGAGACTATGGCGTTCGTTGAATACTTTCTCCGCACCGAGAAAGTAAGAAAAAGAATTATATTTGATTCCTTCAATATTTCCCTCATTACCCCAGCGATAACCCAATGATCCGGTAAATGCCCAACCATTGTTCATCAGACCTGTAGAATAAGTATACATTCCACGCAAAATGTAGTTGCGGTTACTACCTGACAGTGTTAGTTTTGAGCCGGCCGCATATTGGCTGGCACGTAAATTGATATTGGTGGCACCTCCTATCGCGCCAAAAGTAAAGTTGTTAAATTCAAAAGGACCGATCCCTTCCTTATTACGGGTAGCATCGTTCAATCCTCCTATTAATCCGTAGCTGAAACGTCCTGTTTCTGCATCATTAAACTGTACCCCATTGATATACATGTCACTGTACTGGGAATCATATCCCCTTACACGAAATCTCATTGGGCTAAACAGATAACCTACATTTGACAGATAAACATCATTGTTAGAAGTGACCAATGCAGATGTGCTCTGTGCTGCATCATCATCCTCATTCAATTGTGATTCTGTAAACATGAAAGAAGCATTGTCCTCACGGGCGTTTTGCTTTGCCTTTTGCTGCGCAAAAAGTGCTGGCATTAAGCAAAATAGCACGATCGCTAACCCTAGTCGTTGTTTCATAATTTAATTTATATTAATGTTAATTGGTCTTTCATTTTGCAACATAAAAGAAATATGTTGTTACGCAAAATAACAAAGAATTTTATATATAACAATGTTTTTTGCAAAAAAAGTAACTAGCAAGGGTGGTTTTTCCGTTTTCTTTTTAGATATTTGTCATACAAATGACAAATTACCACTTTTAAAATCAATTTTAAAGATGAAAAAAAGCTTAATGACTTTAGGTGTACTCGCTCTTTTTGTCCTCATGGCCTACGGACAAGAAAAGAAATTTGCCCTCTACAGTGTAGCGTTCTACAATATGGAGAATTTGTTTGACACCATTCATGATGAAGGTAAGAATGACTACGAGTATCTTCCTAACGGTACTAATCAGTGGAATACGATGAAGTATAAGGCTAAGCTGAAAAACATGTCGGAAATATTAAGTATGTTAAGTACCGACAAGTTACCAATGGGTCCCGCCATTATCGGCGTTTCTGAAATCGAAAATTACAGAGTATTGGAGGACATACTGAAACAACCTGCTTTAGCGGACAGAGGGTACCAATATGTTCACTACGAAGGAGCAGACCAACGTGGTGTGGACTGTGCTTTCTTCTATAATCCCAAATTGTTTGAACTGACAAATAGTAAACTCGTACCTTATGTATATATCAATGATACGGTGCATAAGACACGTGGTTTCCTGATTGCCAGCGGTAATATCGCAGGTGAGAAAATGCACTTTATCGTCAATCACTGGCCTTCGAGAGCAGCTGCTTCTCCGGCGCGTGAACGCGCAGGGGAGCAGGTTAGAGCGATCAAAGACTCACTGTTAAGGGAAGACTCCGCAGCCAAAATTGTTATCATGGGGGATATGAATGACGACCCGATGGATAAAAGTATGGCCGTAGCACTTGGAGCTAAACGTAAGCCTGCTGATGTAGGACCTACAGATTTGTACAATCCTTGGTGGGATACTTTGAAAAAAGGATACGGAACTCTGATGTACAAAGGCAAATGGAATTTGTTCGATCAAATCGTATTCACCGGGAATTTATTGGGCACTGATCGCAGTACACTGAAATTCTATAAACATGAAATCTTCCGCCGTGATTTTATGTTCCAAAAAGAAGGGAAATACAAAGGTTATCCTAAACGGACGCAAGCAGGTGGTGTATGGCTAAATGGGTATAGCGATCACTTGCCTACTATTATTTATCTAATTAAAGAAGTGAAATGACAAAAGCATTATTTAAACTATTCATCCTGTTCATAACTTGTAGCACTGTAATCTCATGTAGTGAACAGGATTCTCCAGAACTTCCGGACAATCCGGGCAATACCAATCAAGGAATTGCCTCTATTGACCAAACGCAAATCAATGCAAATGGAGGCGGATTTATCATTCGTGTAAAAGCTGATGGCACATGGCAGGCTTCAAGTAGTGAGACTTGGTGTACATTGAGTAGAACATCCGGCAATGGAAATGGCTCTATCAGTGGATATATGAAAGCAAATACCGGAGCTGAACGAAGTGTCATTATTACAATCATAGCAGGGAAAGAAAAAGCAGAGTTTACACTCAAACAATTAGCAGGCAATGGTTCTAATCCTGATCCAGATCCAGACCCGGAAAAGCCTTCAGGATATGCAGGGAGGATTGAAATTCCAGCTTTGCGTTCTGGAGATATGTATAAGTTCATCACACACACTACTAAAGAGAATAACAAAGAGATTATTACTTATAGCTATGAGTATGATTGTAACAAAATGCATTCTCGTTGGGTCGCATGCACTTTTAGCACCGCCACTTCTGACCAAGATGCAGGAAGAAATGAGAACTTTACAGAAGATCTTTCATTACCTCCAGCATACAGACTTGGAGAAAAAGCTTTTTCTGGTTCTAACTACAGTAGAGGACATTTAATAGCTTCCGAAGACAGACAATATTCAGTAGCAGCCAACAAAAAAACATTCTACATGTCAAATATGAGTCCACAAATTCAAGATGGATTCAACGGAGGTATTTGGCTAAATTTAGAAAGACAAGTTCAAAGTAAAGGCTATAGCATTACTAATTCAAAAGATACATTATATGTAGTAAAAGGGGGAACAATTAGGGATGACCAGATACTAAAATATATATCTGATGGCTCTCATAATATAGCCGTTCCCAAATACTATTTTATGGCACTGTTATCCCTTAAAGATGGAAAATATTCTGCCATAGGGTATTGGTTTGAGCATAAATCTTATAATAGTAAAGAACCCTTTTCTAAATATGAGGTTACTATAGACGAGTTAGAAGCTAATACGGATATTGATTTTTTCCCTAATCTTCCTTCAGACATAGAAAAAGAGGTAGAAAAGAGTAAAGACAACTGGAAATGGTAACAAGTCATACCACTACTTAAAGATATTCAACAAATATCTCACTTTGAATTTAAATGAAGAGTAAGTTTCCTTTTTAATGAAATTTACTCTTCATTTTTTATCCATTTCACTTTATCGAGTATAGTCGATAAAAACACCTCTATTTTATCGATTATATTCGACAAAATAGTAAATTACTTGAATTGGATTAATGAAAAACGATCAATTGCTCGCTTTTCTTAAATATAGAAGAACAGCAACAACACGAGATTACAAGCAATCACTACACCGAATCCTCCCAGAATCCAAGGACGAAGTTTACTTCCCTTCCCAGCAAAGAATAAAGCATAGAACATATTTACCATTATATTACTGATGATAGCCTGCATACTACAAGCAGTAATTATCAGTGCAGCCACACTGCCTGTATTTTGCAACAAGTTTAATATAAAAGGAGTTATATCACTAAAACCGGAAACAAAAGACAAGAGATTTAATCCGCCTGTGCCCGCATACACTAACGTATAGTGAGTTAAGAAAGTGAATATCACAAAGAGTACGGCAAAAATCAAAGCAACTTTAAATTCCAACGGGTTGCTACTATCATCTTCTTCTGTTTCAGCAGGCTGGTCTTCCGGTCGTTTTTGTCGGGAATGGATAAACCAGGCAACAATAGCCGCCACCACCGCCATAGTCAACAGATACGGATAAATAGACAGGAAGATTTCTCTACTGAAAATAAGTATCAGTATCATAAATCGTAGAAACATCATGCTGACAGCCAACAGCATGGCAGCAACATAATCAGTCGCTTCCTGTTCAGAGGCTTTCCGGCTTTTACGGGCAAGTACCGAGATCGTAGCCGTACTGCTGTATAATCCACCAATAATACCAGAAACTAACGTTCCGGATTCATGGAATACATATCTCTTTAATAGGTAAGAGAGATAGGAAATGCCGGATACTACTACCGTTGCCAACCAGATAGAATAAGGAGTAAGATTAATATCCGGAATCAGATTCTTATGCGGAAGCATCGGTAATATGATACCGCTGATAGCCAAGAACTTGGCTAACGTAATCATTTCATCATTCTTCATCCGTTGAGCAAACTCTGTAAAAGTATGTTTGAGTTCAGTCAGCAGGAGCACAGTCACAACTACCATGACATAAAACCAGGAAGGTTGGGTAGCTACGATAGGAGCCATACAATAAGTAATCAGGGCAATAATGATGGTAGTTACACCAAAAACATGAAATTGTGATTGCTTTACATAATAGTTTAATCCCAACAGCAATCCCAATACCGCTCCACCTCCCATAAACAGACGCATATCCGTAGGGTCTAAGATATAAAGCAAGTAACCCAGTATACCAATAAAGGTAAAGGTGCGGTCGGTTCCGAAAAGAGTAGTTTCCCCCTCACGCTTCAGACTGATTCGACGTTGCGAAAGTCCGATTAATAAAGAAAACAAGGTTACTAAAACAAAAGTAACCAATTCACGCGGCACATAACTGTACAACTGTTCCATATCCATATACTGCTCTCTTTTTTATATAAGAACAAATATACGGTTTATTTGTTAACGCTCACCACGTTTTATACGGTTTTTTCATTAGCTGTGAGTTATAGTAGCGTATGTCGCCCGTTACCTCCTCACCGATAAAGTCGGGCTTTACAAAAGCCTCATCTTCCGATTCCAGCTCTACTTCTGCCACAATAAGTCCTTCATTCTCACCATAAAACTCGTCGACTTCAAATACATGTTTGCCACTACGTACCAAATAACGGGTCTTGTCAATAATCCCCGGTTCGCAAAGCCTCATCAATTCTTCTGCTTCTGATAAGGCCAGCTCCTTTTCCCATTCATAACGACTAGTACCGGAAGCATTAGAAGCTCCCTTTATTGTCAGATAACCTTTATCATCCCGAATACGAACCCGGACAGTACGCCCGCGAGCACTACTGATATACCCCTGCACAATGTGACTTTGCGCAAAAGCCGAAGACTTGAATTCACCGATAACTAAAAATTTACGTTCTATTTCCTGTGCCATGGCACAAAGATAAATTAAAAATTGAAAATTGAGAATTAAAAAATGATAGTTTGACATCTCACATCATGTATCAGAAAACTACAATTCTTAATTCTCAATTTTCAAGTCTCAATTTATTTCAGAATCTCGTCATAAACTCAATCACGATTTTGTCCCGTTCCGATTCTTTTGGAACGCCGGAGTTCTTATAGAAATATTTCTCGAAGTTCAATCGGAGGTCGGCAATGAAAGCTTTGGAAAGACTTAATGTGATTCCGCCTGTCACACGATGTCGGGCATAATCATTTATAATCAAAGCTTTTGTCGTTTCATCCATCTTACCATCACTATGATCGGTCATCATATCATAGCGAGCCAGGAAGGAGATTTTATTGAATACTTTCTTTAATGGTAAATCGTAATTAATAAAACTATTCACCGCATGAACATCTTTAAATGCTTCGTGACCGTACATTTTATATAAATATTCCGCCTCAATATGAAAACGGTCATTCTGATAATAGACACCGGCATCGTACATATTAATCCGCACATTTTCCGGTTTTATCATTTGGGTGCTAAGTGTCAGATTCCAGTTCTTATTAGGCAGTAACTGCGCTTTTATGGAGTAATTCAGCGTTTTATGCCATTCTTTCTGATTTGTCAGACCGGAGCCGTTAAACAATCCCCCTTCAAGAATAAATGGGAAACCGTCTTTATTCGTATAACCAGCCGTCAAACCGACATCACGCACATTTCCTACTTGCTTGGCAATGAATGAACGGTTGGCAAAATACTGCTGATGTGGTGAGCGGTGAGCATCTATCGTGAAAGGAACGCGCATCTGACCGATCGTAAAATTCAGGTCTTTCACCGGAAAAACACGTGCATACGCATCAAGCATCTTGATAGAGCCTTCATCGGAAAGGTCGATTTCCGCTTTATAAGCAACTATCGGATGCACATTTCCCGAAACACTGAAGCGTGCATTACGTACTTCAAAACGGCTTTCACTTGTTTCTGTCTGGTATTCGTACTTTCCCCGGATTGTTCCGTGAATCTCCGGCAGATAATCCTTAAACTCCATGGTCTGTTTATCCAGCATCTTACCATCCCCTGCATCTTCTTTTGCCTGTCCAAAGGCCATTGTCGCCAGCAAAAGCATAACGACGGTTGTTCTGATTCTACTCATTTCAGTTGTCTGCTACTAAATTCACGGCAAAAGTACAACTGTGAGGATACACGGAGATGACAAATTAACTACGGGAAAATGACAGAAAAGTTACATTTATATTACAGAGAACACAAATGCATTACAAAACAAAGAGTTCGCCACAAATTACGCAGATTAACACAGATCGGATTTGATATTCATCCTATCAATAACCAAACAATCTGGGTTAACCGTATAATTTGTGGCGAACTTATCAGCCGAAAAAGGAAAATGCGATCAGCATAATCAATGCCAAAATAATTAATGAGACGAACACTATTTTGACAACCTTCTGGGCTTGTTCTTCTTCTTTCTTACTAATTGCTACTTTTTTCTTCACCTTACCCATAATAGTTAGCTTTAAAGTTCAACGCTAACAAAGTAAGTACAAATCTATTAACTTTCCAAAAATAATTCTTGCTAATTTTATTTTTTATGATTCTTGTGAAGAAAACTCCATCAGATAAGCTTTGATAAAGCCATCTATTTTGCCATCCATCACACCGTTCACATCCGAAGTCTGATAGTTGGTACGATGATCTTTCACGCGACGGTCATCAAATACGTAGCTACGGATCTGGGAACCCCACTCGATCTTCTTCTTACCGGCTTCCACTTTCGCCTGTTCTGCCATACGATGCTGCAATTCCTTATCATACAAGATGGAACGTAGTTGACGCATTGCATTCTCACGGTTCTTCGGCTGGTCACGGGTTTCGGTATTTTCAATCAGAATTTCTTCTTCCTCACCGGTATAAGGATCTTTATACTGATAACGCAAACGGACACCGGATTCTACCTTATTTACATTCTGTCCACCGGCACCACCGCTTCGGAATGTATCCCAAGAGATGTTGGCAGGCAAAATATTTACCTCGATACTGTCATCCACCAGCGGAGTAACGAATACAGAAGCAAAGGAAGTCATACGTTTACCTTGCGCATTGTACGGAGAAACACGAACCAGGCGGTGCACACCGTTCTCTCCCTTCAAATAACCGTATGCAAAATCACCTTCAATATTGATAGTACAGGTTTTGATTCCGGCTTCGTCACCTTCCTGAAGGTTGGCAATGGTAGCTTTATAACCGTTGGTCTCGGCATAACGCAGATACATACGCATCAGCATAGAAGCCCAGTCCTGACTTTCCGTACCACCGGCACCTGAATTGATTTTCAACACACAATCCATCTGGTCGGCTTCGTCACGAAGCATATTTTTGAGTTCGAGTGCCTCTACCGCTTCACTAGCTTTGGCGTAAGCAGCGTCCACATCTTCCTCGGTCACCAGTTCTTCTTTATAGAAATCAAATGCCAGTTCAAGTTCATCTGCCAATGTCTTGAGTTCGTTGTAGCCTTCAATCCACTTTTGCAGGTCTTTCACCAATTTCATTTGAGCTTCGGCCTTCTTCTGGTCATCCCAAAATCCCGGAGCTTGTGTTCTTAATTGCTCTTCTTCGACTTGAATTTTCTTCCCGTCGATGTCAAAGATACCTCCTCAGCGCATCAGTGCGCTCTTTCACGTCTTTAAGTTGTTCAATAGTAATCATTTGATTTACAATTTTATTATTTACAAAATTCAGATATCGGGGGACAAAGATAAGCAAAAATCTGCTACCTTTGTTTTTGTTATTAAAATGTTGTCATATTATGAACAAACTATTGAAACTTTCTTGCTTGTCACTCTTCCTGATATAATATCTGGGTACTTCGGACATGACACCGGAGAAACTGAAAAGTGAATTCTATCGCTTGGCTTGTACTTTCTACGTATCTCCGGGCAACGAACGTACGTATGTCGTACTCTCCGGACTGAATGAGAATATGCCGGAATCGGAGGCTGCATTCAAACTGGCTAAAGACGGATTAACGAACCGCCTGCGTACCGAACGTATCATCAAAGGTGACATCATCTGGAGTTATATCAATGCACAGGACCTAGGCCAAAACGTAGACCCGCGTATCAAGCTCTACAATGATATACAGAACATGACGCTGAAAGACATTGCCGATTTCCAAAAGCAATGGGTAAAAGGACGCACGTATGTTTATTACATTCTGGGAGATAAGAAGGATTTGGAACTGGATAAGCTGAAAGCTGTAGGTCTTATTGAAGAATTGACACAGGAGCAGATTTTCGGATACTAAAAAGGAACGAATAAACTAAGTATGTCTTCTAAATAAGTTTATACTATCAAAATCAAGAAGTTTTTCTTTATAAGGAATTTGTAAAAATGAAAACAATACAAACTAATTAGGGAGATGTACTTATAAATAATAAACGGTGAACAACTCTGCCAATTGCACAGATTTTGTTCACCGTTTTATTGTTTGCAACTTATCGTTTACGGTTTACCGTTTCATATTTAACGTTCACCGTCCATCGCTTATTTCTCATTTTCTTCGTACATCTTTTCAATCTGCTCACTATAATTCTTGGCAACTACCGACCGTTTCAATTTCAACGTATTAGTCAGTTCTCCACGTTCCATACTGAACGGTTCGGGAAGCAGAGTGAAACGTTTGATTTGCTCATAGTGTGCAAACTGCTGTTGGAGTGTATCAATCCGTGCACGAAACAATCCTACAATCTTCGGATGTTTCAACAGTTCCTCCATATCTTTGTATTTAATGCCTTTTTCTTCCGCATACTCTTTCACAAACCCATATACAGGAACAATCAGAGCGGAAACAAACTTACGCTGATCGGCAATAATGGCAATCTGGTCAATATAACGGTCAATAACCAATTTCGTTTCCAAAGCTTGCGGAGCAACATATTTGCCGTTCGATGTTTTGAATAGGTCTTTAATGCGTTCCGTCAGGAAAAGCTGGCCATTTTTAAAGTAACCGGCATCACCTGTATGGAACCAGCCATCGGGTTCAATGGCAGCAGCCGTAGCTTCTGCTTTCTTATAATAACCTTTGGTAATCGTCTTGCCCCGAAGAAGAATTTCATTGTCTTCACCGATTTTCACTTCAATTCCCGGAAGTACAACACCTACTGAACCGATATCATAGCCAACCGGCAATGTACAAGATACAGTGGCCGTCGATTCCGTCAAGCCATATCCTACCACCATATTGATTCCTACCGAATGGACAAATTCATTGATTTCATCGGGGACGGCAGCACCGGCAGTCGGGAAAAAGTTACCGTTCTCAATACCGATTGTTTTTTTCAGTAGAGAGTAGATTGTCTTTTCGTAGAATTTATATTTCAGTTGATTCATCACCGGAGGAGTCTTACCCAAACGCAGATAATCCAGATTATGGATTCTACCTACCCGGATAGCATCCAGCATCAGTGCTTTCTTCAACCCTGTTGTTTCGTTAATTTTCTCCTGTACACCTGCATATACTTTCTCCCAGAAACGGGGAACACTACACATCAGTGTCGGACGAATTTCCTTAATCGTTGTCTGAATATCCGCCGGACGGAGATTGATACAAATCTGCACTCCTTTATGAATACAGAGATAACACCATGCTTTCTCAAACACGTGTGTCAAGGGGAGGAAGTTCATAGATACATCCTTATCCGACATGGTCGTCAAACGGTCATCGTGTGTATGAAACTGTTCCAGATAACAGGAATGATGAAGCATGACGCCCTTCGGTTCACCCGTTGTGCCGGATGTATAGAGAATGTTTGCCAAGTCATCGTATGAAGCCCGTTCGGTACGTTCTTCTACCGTATCATTGTGAGGCAATCCCTCTCCCATCGCCATAAACTCATCAAAATAGATAGACGATACGTCGCGGGGATCTTTCACTACCGAACGGTCAAAAATAATCAGTTGTTGCAGAGAGGTGCAGAAACCAAAGATGCTGAAAGCAGCATCATACTGGTATTGCTCGCCTACAAAAAGGAAACGAATCTGCGCATCATTAATGATATATTGCGCCTGCGCAGGTGAACTCGTTGCATAAAACGGAATAGTAACAGCCCGATTGGCAAACGCGCCAAAGTCGACATAGAACCATTCGGGTTTATTTTGTGAAAATATACCGATATTCTCTTGTTCTTCCACTCCCAATGCCACGAAAGCATTAGCTGCTTGCCGTACTGTTCTGGAGAACTGCTTCCATGAAATAGGAATCCATTGAGCTGTCTCATAGTCACGGTATTTTAAGGCTACCTTGTCGCCATATTTTTCGGCTTGACGATGGACCAGGACAGATAAATGATGATAAGTCATACTCTTTGTATTAGTAAATATGGTACAAAGGTATTGGTTTTACTTCATTTAGGCAACATTAATCCAAGAGTTTTGCAACGCAACATTATGAATCAGACATTTGGCAATAAAAACCAAACGGTTATAAACCAAACTATGCCAGCAAAGCCTACTTCATCTTTACCGGCATAGTATAAATTACATTCTACTGCAAATTAGGAAAAATAATCATATTCCCTAACTCCTATCGATACAACCGTATTTCAGCACATAATGCATTTATAGACCCACCATTAGAGAAATTATCCAGTACATGCACTGTCAGATATCGCACTTTTATGGGCGAATAAAAAGCTATTTCCCAAGGAGTATGATCAGAAGGCATTCCTGTTGTACATGTCGCTATACCTATGCGCGTCAAATTATCCGGCTCATCCCCACCTAATAATTCCACTTTTGAATAATCCAAATTCCATGCTCCCCAATAACCAGCAGGAGTAATTGAAAGCCCTATAATTTCCTGAGGCTCATGCATATGAAATGGTATTTTAGCATTTGGATAGCCAATATAACTCATTAGGAACGTGTTCATGTTATCATCACTTAAATCTTGTGTAGGAACTCCATATCCTCCAATCACATCATAAGAAGTAACATCAATCATTGTTTTATCTTTCAAACTGCCATTCACATCTATATTCGTGATTTCCTTATTCACTTTCCATAAATATGTACTATAATTTTCACTTATCTCAACTGCATCAGTAGTTACCAAAGACAAAGCTACCATTCCACTCTCAGCAAGTTCCTTAAGTGAGCCAGATTCCTCATCAAGCGTGAAGGATATCATCTCCTCACTTTCAAGTTCTCCCTTTTTGATGGTAACCGTTTGATTCAGAAAGGAGATTGCGTCTTCTCCCAACCATGTTACATCATCCTCTCTAGCATCCGATACCGAATTTTCCACTTTCATCGAAAAAACCAAATCCTGGGGAGCAGCATTGGTCAGTTGCACCCGGAGATCCACCTGTTCGGAACCCGCAATCAAATCTCCTCCGTTTCCTGTCTGCACAACTGTAGATTCCATATAATTCTTGGGATAAAAACAACGGTTGTCAATAAATGCTTTGACAATGTCACCACTGTTTTCTTCCGGAAAAAGAGTGCTTCCCACTTCCCGTTCACTTTCACATGCAACAAACCACAATGGCAAAAGCAATACCATCGAAGTTATAATATTCTTCTTTATTGATTTCATGATATTTCAATTATAATACATTATTTAATTGTTAGCATTGAGGCGAACATTATCTCTCCATTCAACAGGATCAATACACCATGCCTCATTTCCATTTCCTGTAGCATCGGTAAACCTGTCACCTTTCCCTTCATTGAATTTAAAATAAGCAAACAAGGCATTGGAGTGAGGATCGGTCGCATACAAGTTGTTGGCTATTTCCCGCTGAGATAAAGCACGCTTCCATAAGCGGAATTCACTCATCTGAACATCTGCTTTCAAATATTCGGTATTTCCGATTTTACATTTCGTTTTACTGAGATTCGTCACTTTACCCGGTACATCTATCGAATTATCCAATTTTCCGTCAACATACAGATACAACTTGCTGCTTGTACATACCCAAGCTATCTGATACCATTTATCCTCTTCAAACAACGTTGCACTGTTCATCTGTAAGCCTTGCGTCTTTATCTGCAAACGGTTTCCTTCAATGGGGGCATCACCAAAACGAGTATAAATCTGCCCGTCCGATTCGCCCAAACTGCTTGAACCATCAAAAAGGGCCTGATTATTCAATTCCCCAACCTTCTTCCCAAGTTTGCTCATATTGACACAGAACTCTAAAGTCCATTCGCTTAAAGATAAATCTTCAATCAAACTGAAAGCAACATTATGTCTAGAGTTGAAAACCGGGACTGAAGTCACAATGGCCGGGTCAAGCAAATAAAGTATAGTACTTCCGGGTTTCAAGACCTCTGTTGTACCATCTTTACTCTGAAGTGTCAAAGCAATGGCGTATTTATTTCCGCTATCTTTCATTTCCTGCGTCAAGGGAAGAATTTCCAACCCTGACGATTCCGAAAGAACCTCTCCCTGCTTTATCACAGCCTCTTTCCCCTTAAAATTATACTGTTCGGCAGGAAGAAATTTATAGGATGTATAATTAACTTCATTATACTTTGCCAATAATTCAGCATCTTCCACAAACTCAAAATTATAGTCTTTCTCTGCCGGATCGGAAAGACGCACATTCAAATTGGCTGTCACCAAATCTTGATCAATAAACACTTTTAATGCAGTATTCGGATTCGTACCAGTTTGTGAAATATAGGCCTGATTATGTAACACCGAATATTCGGCATTATCACAACCGACAAACAGACATGTAAAGAATAATAGTCCGATTATATTTTGTTTTAATAAATATCTGTTCATTTTTTATTCGTTTTTATTTACTTAATACTTGGATTCTGAATTTGTATGGCTTTACGCAACGCCGGATAAGTTTCGCTCCCTTGTGCATTCACTTTATACTCATATTCCATATGGTAAGTTCCTACACCGCCTTTGCGATATTGTATGCCACCAACCGACGGATTCCAATAAGCAAAACCACTAAGTGAATTTATCTCCGTGCCGTCAGGAAGTATAAAAGCCGCCCCACCAGTCTTGGCATGATCCTCAAAATTCTCACAGATAATAATCTTTTTCGCAATCTCTCCAGCTGTCGCCACATCTTTGAAGTGGGCATACTGTTTGTCGAAGCGAGCATCCAGCCGACTGTTGTCTTGCTTATAATAAGTTGTATACGTTTGCAGAATCAGATAATCAAAATGGTGAAACAGCTCAGCAGGCAGTGCATCCGGTTCACCATCCACAACCAGCATTTTTCCCGTACCAGACTTCGGACCGACTCTCTTCGACATCGTTTCCACAAACTTCGCGATTACTTGACCGTTATTTTGCCAAAGTTCCTTATCGGTAGGAAACGGATGCTGTACATTCGGTTCAGCATCAAAATCGAACCCATCATAATTATACTTTTCGATCGTATCACACAAGGCGTTCGCATATTTCTCCACTGCAACCAACCGATTCTCCAGTGAATAGTCCCACCCCCAGAACTTATGTCTCCAGTCTTCTATAGATGTACCATTGTTTATTTCCTCCTGTGGCATCGGCGGTGTAATCTGGTCGCCAATATCAAGCACCAAGAAACAGAACAATACCTTCGTTCCCTTTTTTTCTTGCACATAACGTAAATCTTCCATCATAGCAGGTGACGGATTCTTCCAGTTTCCCCACAATGACACAAAATCTACACTATCCGGCAATCCTTTTAAGGAATTCTCATAAGAAGCACCGGTTCCCGTCCAGTTACCATACCATCCGAACGCAACCGGATGGTCACTCTTTTTATATTCACGCAGACGGGCATAATAAGCCTCATCCTTATTAGATATAGTCAGATTCGCAGGATCTTTAATTTCCGTATCCAACCAATCATCACAGGCCGTCAAAGCAAATGATATTCCTAAAATTCCAAAGAAATATTTATATAATCGTTTCATTTTTATAGTTTTTTACATTTAGATTTCTTACTTGTTACCGCCATTTTGCCACCACATCCTTGCAGCATAATCATCTTTCCCGCCTAACATTTCAACAGCTTTCCGATAATTTTCCTGATTATTGCCATTCATCTCTCTCGGATCAAACGGAATACGATTCGGCACATCCAGATCGTATCCATTGGTGGACTGAGCCACAGGAAATACGCAAGGATAACCGGTACGACGTATTTCATTCCATCCTTCCTGACCATCAGGAAACAAAGCAATCCATTTCTGTACAATCAGCCTTTCCATTTTTCTTTCGGGGGAATCATTATCATCCCACTTCACCGTGATTGTACTGACAGGTGCATGATTGCCTCCATATCCATCCGCAGCATCATAATAATACTCTTGTGTGTTTTCCGAATTTTCCAAGTAGTAATATTCCTGGCCGGCCACCCCCCATTGTTCAAACGACAAACGAACCGCCTGATTATAAAGCGCACCGGGAGTTCCTCCCATATCCCAACCTAACATCGCACCTTCAGCCCGGCAAAATGTCATCTCGGCAGCCGTCATCCACATTCCCCTTGAGTCTTCCTCAATATTGGCAGCAGAATATTTTTTCATAGCAAGGTCCTTATTGGTCACGTTGGCACCTGCACGGCAACCCACAACCGAACGTCTACCATATTCTTCCGTATTTTTAAAATACTGATAAATACGCGGGTCGCCAAAACCATTCATATAACTTTCCAAATCGGCACAGGCACGACTGTCTCCCCAGTCGACAGAAGTCTTATACTGTCCATTGGGAATATATGTTATAGCGCAATTGTCCTCGTTCTGTTCAATAACTCCCGCTTTATACGCTTCCACAGCAATTCGCTGAGCTTCATCCTGATTGACAAATCGCATGCGGATGGCCATACGCAACTTCAACGAGTTTGCAAATTTACACCATTGATTCATTTTACCTCCATACACCTTATCCGCATCCGCTTTCAAAACCAATCCCGGATTCGTCTCCACCAAAGGAGTTATGATGGAAATTGCTTTATCCAGAGTCTCTATGAGATGGCTATACACTTTCTCTTGAGAAGAATAAGCATTGGCATCTTCTTCCACCCCAATAGGAAGAGGACCGTATGTATCAGTAAAACGCAACATTAACTGCGCACGTAAAATTAATGCCAATGCATACATGGGGCCCTCTTCTTGTGTGAGGACAGCCACAGCATTAAATGAAGACGTCGCTTTGGCAAACACATCCCGCCACGGTACGATTTTCCAATCGTCCGATGCATTAAAACAAGTATAATTCTTCACCGAAAAATCCGGCTTCACATAAGTCATGTAACGCCCCAAATAATTACCAATAAGATCTTCCGTATTTTGATAAGTATTCTCCTGTTCAGGAAAAGCAAAGTTCTGCAACTCTGTGATAAAAGAGGAAACCGCATAGTCGTCTCGTCCAAGCTCTTCCAACGAAGTCTCATGTCCCGGACGGTTAGCATCCTCAAACCCCGCAGTACAAGAGGTAATCCCGAATAGAACAAATGAACCGATCAACCAACTTCTCACTATATTTATTTTCTTCATCATCTTTCTTTTTTTTAAGTTAATATCAAAGTTTCAATTTGATGTTGAATCCCAGGGTACGCAAACTTGGTTGCATAAAATAATCAAACCCTTGATAATAAGTCCCTGTTGACGCAGTTGATTCCGGATCAAACGGAGCCTTCCTGTATATCATAAACAGATTATTGGCAGTCACTCCCAAGGTCAGTTCTTTACTCTTCAACCATTTTCTAGGTAAAGTATAGCTAATATGAGCTTCCTGTAAACGTACATTGGTCGCACTGTAAATATATTCGGACCATATAGGGTTGTCTCCACCTACTACCGCATAATATCCTTCGGCTGAGATTTTTCCGGTATTTACTGCTATACCACCATTATTTCGTGCTTCAGCACTCACCGCTGAAACGCCATACTCATCCAGAATAGCCTGTGTCTGTGACATACATATACCTCCCAGGCGCGCAGTCAGGACAAATCCCAGATTCACACCTTTCCATGAAAAATCATTTGAAAAACCAAGATTGCCTTTAGGCAATACCGAACCCCGGTATTGTGGATTGGACAAGTTGGTCTGCATCACATTCCCGTTGGAATCAAGAGCGATATTCCCCTCAGCATCACGCTTAAAGTCAGTATATGTATAAATATCGCCCATACCGCCACCTTTTTTCAGGACTACTCCGCAACCACTAAGTCCTGCCTGCCTTACCACCTCGTTAGGATTCTCCAACAGTTCTACTATTTTGTTACGGTTCATACTGTAAGCCAATGAAGAGCTCCATGTAAAATCCGCCCAGGATTTAGTATATCCCACCGATAATTCCAATCCACGATTCCTGATATTACCTGTTTGAATATATTCCTTATTAAAACCTGCAGCTCCAGACGTAACATCCCGCAACAATGTCTGTTTGCGTGTATTGGATTGGTAAACAGTCAAGTCAACAGACAAAGCATTTCCAAACAAGCGTGCAGTGACACCTGCCTCCCATGAATCCGTACGTTCCGGATAAAATTTCTTCGGAAATTTGTAAGTTACTGTTTTATAAGTTCCCAAAGCGGGATTATATTCATACCTCCATGCCGATGACAGATTAGGCTCAATAGCCGAACCGACAGACGCCCACGAAGCACGTACTTTCAAATAATTAATCATTTGTGGCATCTTCGCCATTTCCGAAATAACCGCAGATACCCCTACAGAAGGATAGAAGAATGATGTTTGTGCGGTTCCATGCAAAGCTGAGTCCCAATCATTACGACCGGTCAGAGTCAAGTAAAGCATACTTCTATACCCCAACTCGGCACTGATAAACATTGAATTGATATAATGTTTGTAGCTCTCAAAAATAGGACGATTGTCATTGGTTGCGTTTCCATAATCTATAGCATTCGGTGTAAACACATTAGAAGGAGCTTTCAGACCTCCCTGAAAACCGGTAACATCATATTTCAAACGGGAAAATGAAGCACCCATATTAGAAGAAATGCTAAAATTCTCCCCTAATGTCTTATTGATATTAAGCATCAAGTCTCCATACAATGTCTGATCATTAATCTTATCATAGCCATAAAAACCGTAATCGGAAGGTGCAAACAACTTTAATGTAGAGGCATACCGTTTATCTTCCTGCTTAGTGGCAGCATCATCCCAGCGCAAACGCCCGGTAACATTCAGCCAGTCTAATATTTCATATTTCAGGCTGGCACTCACCATATAACGATTCCGGTCATTAGTGCGATTCATACGGTTTGCCACCCAATAAGGATTCTGCATCTTAAGAGCATCTCCATAGTTCCAATTTTGCACATATATCTTACGAACAGGATCATATACCTCAAATGTACGGATTGCATCAAAACTTTCTCCCCTCGGGAAAAGATAAAGAGAAGTCAAAGGGTTAAACCACTGACCTTGAGCCATCAGATTTTTATCTTTCTCACGAATATAATTAAAGTTAAAATCACAAGTCATCTTATCATTCAAGAATGAGGTGGTATTACGAAACGTAAAATTATACCGATCATATGAGTTATTAGGAATAATCCCTTGTGCATTCGTCGTACCCACAGAAAGATATGTCTGATTCTTGCTAGTACCTGCTGTCAGTGAAATATTGTTTTGAATATTAGTACCCGTATTAAAGAAATCAGCCGGTTCATAAGTACCGAATTCCGAAGTAGCTTTATCTCCCCAAGTTTTTATCTCCCCCGGACGATTCACATATTGGTCCTGAAACTTTGGCATTACAAATGGATTGGCAAACTGTGAACTATTAGAAATCGTGACGGACACTTTTCCTTCTTGCCCCTTCTTAGTAGTAATCATAACCACTCCCTGAGCAGCAGCCGAACCGTAAAGAGCGGCAGCAGCCGGTCCGCTAAGCACCGAAATAGACTCGATATCTTCCGGATTGACATCCGCAATACTTTCTGTCCCCGGCTGATTCGCATACATCATTGCATCCCCCTTCAATTCTCCCTGGCTTCTACCAGTCACAGGAATACCATCAATAACATAAAGAGCCTGATTACTTTGGCTGATAGACTTCGGACCACGCATCACCACACGGGCAGCGCCGCCCATACCAGCTGAGGAAGCATTGATATTCACTCCTGCAACCTTACCGGACAATGAATTCATGAAATTGGCACTCTTCACAGTAGTGACAGCATCATTGCCCACTTTCTGAACATTATAACTTAATGCTTTCTCTGAACGCTTAATTCCTAAAGCCGTAACGACCACTTCCCCCAGTTCCTGAGCTCCATCCTCCAAAACAATATTGACAATATTTTCTGTAGCATGAGTCTCTTTTGTCTGATAACCTACGTATGAAAAAACAAGAACAGGCGTTGCAGTCTTAGTTGTTATTTTATAATTGCCATCCAAATCGGTCACCGCACCGTTAGTTGTTCCTTTTTCAATCACTGTAACTCCGATTAACGGTTCTCCTTTCGCATCTACAACATTGCCGGATATATTTCTGCTTTTAGCCTTTTTGATATTTTGTTCCGGCACAATCATTATATAATTATCTTTTATCAAATATGTAAAACCTGTTCCTTTAAGAATTACTTTCAAAGCTTGCTCCAAAGGTTGTTTTTCAATATCTAAAGATATTCTATTCACAGGAAGTTGAGAATCATTATAAGAAATAGACATGTGGGTTAACTTCCTGACTTCAGCCAATGCTTCCTGTAGTGAAATATTTTTTCTTTTTATTGTTATTTTACTACTATTCTGAGCATAAATCGCTGACCCTACTAATAGCAGACAAATTATTAATATACTTTTTCTAATGTTTTTCAGATATAAATTCATATCTTAGCAGCGTTTTAGTGTTAAAATCATAATATTTTCTCAAGTCAAACAAAGGTAGTAAACTATTTTTTACACCATTTTAATACTAAACTTATTTCATATCCGGAGTAGGTGGGGCCTTCTCCGGATATTTTTCTACATAGGCGGAGTAAATTGAGCGTTAAATAATAAGAAAAATATTCATTACCAAATTATATGGCAGGCATTGTCTTTCAAACGATAATCAAATTGGCCGACAACCACTTGCATCACTTCCAAAACTTCTTCCAGCCCTGCATTTTCTTTAAACACAAAGTTGTAGCGATCCTGATTACGTTTCTTCGTAGAAACATAAAACATAATTCCAAAATGACGCTCCAATGTCTGTATAATTTCAGCAATTGTGGCTTTATTAAATACAATTTCCCCTCGTTGCCATGCCGTTACATCTTTCATGTTGGCAGTCAGCACTTGGCAGTCAGCTGTACATTTATTATACACAACCTGATATCCGGGAGTTAAAACATAACTAATCGTATCATTACAGTCCACTCGTACTTTCCCTTCGATCAAAGAAGTGGTTATTATATCTTCTTCCGGATAAGCTTTCACATTAAACTCTGTTCCCAAGGCAGTTATTGCCATATTTGATGATCGCACAATGAAAGGTTTCTCCGGATTTTTTGCCACTTTAAATTCGGCTTCTCCCATCAGATAAACCGTTCGGGTCTTGCCCTCCAGATTTTCAGGATAAAATACATATGAACCAGAATTCAGACATACGGTAGTTCCGTCCGGAAGACTGATTGTCTCTCTGGCCCCATTATTCACATAATGTTCCACCATTGCGATATTGTCCCTGTCAAAATGATTATAACTTACCCACAAAGTAGTTGTCACAGACAGAATGACGATAACAGCAGCTGCCGCAACAGATTTCCACAACTTCCAACGATTTACATTTGTAACCATTGGAGTATATTCAATGCCGATTTTATCCAATACCTGCTGAAACGAATGCTCCATACCGTGTCCAAACTTTCCTTTCGTCTTAAACCATAAATTATGAAGCGCCATTTCTTTCTCTTCTGCAGAATCAGGACTAATCATCCAACGATGAAATCTGTCGATTGTCCGCTTTGAATAATCAAAGTCAATAAAAGAGCGTAGCTGTTTTTCCAATTTACTTTTCATCTATACCAAATCAAGTGTTACATATAAGAGACAACTTGCCAGACATACATACTTAGTCTAAATAGAAAAAAAATAAAAATAAAATGATTTTTTTTAGATCTTGAAGGGCTTTATAGATATGTTGCTCAACTGTACGAACCGAAACATTCAACTTCTCAGCAATTTCCGGTGAAGTCATCCCTTCCTCTCTGCTCATTAAAAAAACACGCCTGCGCTGTTCCGGCATGCGTTCAAGAGCCATCTGAACAAAAAGCTCAAGTTCATGAGCACAAAATTCATCATCCGGCGTAGGCAATCCCAGTTCCGCCATTCGCATTTTTTCTGCTGCAACATCCAAGTAGTCATATTCAACAGCCTTATGCTTCAAAAAATTATAGATATGGTTTCGTACAACTGTATATAAATAACTATCCAATTTTTCACGTTCTAACCATAAATCCGGTTTCTCCCATAGCTTAACAAATATATCTTGAGCTATATCTTCTGCATCTTCTTCTGATTTTAACAATTGCCATGCGAAAGTTTTTACTTTGGGGAAATTCAGATCAAAAAACTTTTTAAAACGAAGAACTTTATCTTCCATTCGTGTGATAATCATCATGTATATCCATTAAGATTAACAAGTAAAATATAAAACCCTTCAACAAAGTTAATTATTAAATAATTTATCAACAACCTTTTTCATAAGAAAAGAATCAAAAAAAGAAAGATTTCAATAGTTTTCCGGACCTAAGCAACTAATAATCAATAGATAAGAATTAATTCATTATTTTTATTTGAAACAACTGTGCAAAACGACTATCTTTGTGCAAAGATTAAGGTATAGATAAAAGATTTGCACTATGAAATATGATATTCCGTATATGACAACAGAGGCTGTAAGCCTGCTTAAATCACTGATTAGTATTCCTTCAATCAGTCGGGAAGAAACCCAGGCTGCGGATTTCCTGCAAAACTATATTGAAATGGCAGGTATGCAGACGGGACGTAAAGGAAATAATGTGTGGTGCTTTAGTCCGATGTTTGATCTGAAGAAGCCGACTATTTTACTTAACTCCCACATAGACACAGTGAAACCGGTTAACGGTTGGCGGAAAGATCCGTTCACTCCACGTGAAGAAAACGGTAAGTTATATGGATTAGGAAGTAACGATGCCGGTGCCAGCGTTGTTTCGTTATTACAGGTGTTCCTGCAACTATGTCGTACTTCGCAAAAATACAATCTGATTTATCTAGCCTCTTGTGAAGAAGAAGTCTCAGGAAAAAACGGAATTGAAAGTGTATTGCCGGGACTTCCTCCAGTCTCATTCGCTATCGTAGGAGAACCTACAGAAATGCAACCTGCCATTGCCGAGAAGGGATTAATGGTACTAGATGTGACCGCAACAGGTAAAGCAGGCCACGCAGCACGTAACGAAGGAGACAATGCAATTTACAAGGTGTTAGACGACATAGCTTGGTTCCGTGACTATCGTTTTGAGAAAGAATCACCCTTGTTGGGTCCCGTGAAGATGAGTGTCACTGTTATCAATGCCGGTACACAACACAATGTGATTCCCGATAAATGTACTTTCATCGTCGATGTCCGGAGTAACGAGCTTTACTCAAATGAAGAATTGTTTGCTGAAATCAAAAAGCATATTTCCTGTGAAGCCCAAGCTCGTTCATTCCGTCTCAATTCTTCACGAATCGACGAGAAACATCCGTTTGTTCAAAAAGCTGTGAAGCTAGGACGCGTTCCTTTTGGTTCTCCAACATTGTCCGACCAGGCACTAATGTCCTTTCCATCAGTGAAAATAGGTCCGGGCCGTTCGTCACGCTCACACACGGCAGAAGAATATATCATGTTAAAAGAAATAGAAGAAGCTATTGGACTTTATTTAGAGCTATTGGACGGGCTTCTGATTTAAGCCATAGCTATTCATACTTGCTGTAAGAAATCCGATATAACTGTCACGGCAGGTATGAATTGTCCACCAATACGAACAAATTCATCCAGATTAGCAAATCACGATACTATAATACAACAATCATTCCAACAGATTAAACAATGTCTTTTCCAGCTTCTTACTTCTTAAATCTTTTGCAACAACAATGCCCTCCGGATCTACAAGAAAAGTTTTGGGTATTGCATAAATACCATATACATCAGCAGCATCCACATTCAATACTTGTGTCCAGTTCATTCCGAGTTCTTCAATAGCAGTCCTCCAAGCTTTCTGTTTCTTATCTATAGAGATACTAATCACCTCAAATCCCTTAGAAGCATATTTCTCATAAGCAGCTTTCACATTGGGCATTTCATTCCGGCACGGACCGCACCATGAAGCCCAAAAGTCTATTAACACATACTTCCCCTTACCTACATAGTCGGACAACTGTTTTATCTCTCCAGCATTGTCTTTCACCTTAGCGTTCGGAAAACGTTCGCCAATCTTTATCTTAGCGTCCATTGCCTGCCGTTTCTTTTGTTCTTCACGCTCCTCCGGAGTCATTTTCTTTTCACGCTCGGCCTCAAAACGCCGGGCCATTTGCCTCATTTTTTCTAATTTATCTTTCACCAATACATGCTGCGCAAACACAGAAGAAGCCTCGCTCATCATATCTTCCAATAGACTGTGATATATAGACACTTCTTTTAAAGATAACAGAAATACTCCCACCAAACTGTTTTGGTGTTCTTCTACAAAAGCGCGAATCGAATCCCTCTGTGCCAAATCTATCTCCACATTTCTCCGCCATATTGCAGCAAATGCAGTATCCCGTTTCAGTGCTTCTCTAAAACTCTCTCCGGATTTTTGGCTCATGACAAGTGAAATATTACTTTTCACTATTTGTTTGTTATTATTTATCACCGACTGCATTCCTTTCCAAGCCACATCCAAAGTATCATTCAGCGGCGTACCTCCTACGGTCCTCGTGGTAAGATTGATCACAATCTTTCCTTTTTCGAGAATCAACGGATAAGTTTCTCCATCCCTATCCTTAATAAGTGCAATATTCGGTGTCTGACGTACACCAGAAAAAGAGAACTTTCCCTTTTTCACTTTTGCACTGTCGAGAACGACTTCTTTGGCTTTTTCTCCATCATCCATCAGACACAAATACAACAACTGATTATTCAATTCCTCATTAGCAATACCTTGGATAGAGAATTTCTCTTGGGCAGAAGAAAATATAGCAATAGCACAAAAAGTGCATAAAATCATAATTCGATTTCTCATATAGAATAAATTTATATCAAAAACAGTAAACACTCATGTTCAATACCTGCTATTATCATTTCAAATTCTGATAATCATTTAAACTAATAATAGATCTTCTTATTTTTCTTATCGGAAATGGTCTGATAATCTTTCACCTTTATATTAAAATATGATTTAGACTTTCCATCATCATTAGAAGGCAACTGTTCTTTATCTTTTTTGTGTGGCAACTCAAGAATATCTATTTCTTTCACACTCTTCTTCAGTTTCGGGAATAAAAGACTGATATAAATATATTTATGATTAAATCCTTTGACAGCCAACAGCCTCCCTATCGGAGCTCCACCATCATATCCCCGCACATTATACTCATCGCCACTTTTCTTATCGATAATCTTAAATCCCGGACTATAATACAACCATTGCCAATCCCAATAAATAGGTTGTATGAATGTCACTTTAGTATCATTCTTTCTCCTTTCAATCGAATATAAAGAAGGACTTGTAGACATCCCATTTTCATACGCTTTCTCATACACTTCTTCAGGAACTATAACTATACTATCGCTTGGAAGCATATAGGCTTGTGCATATAATTCTTTATCACGCTTCTGCTTTTGCTCATATTCTTTCAACCGCTGTTCACCTCTTTTTACTCGTTCACTTTTCTCCGGCATTACCTCTTTGGACATCTCTGTATGGAGTTGCTGCACTAACAACGGCGTTGTCTCACGCATAACAATCAATGAAGCCTCTTTATATTTTTTACCTACGGGAGATTCATAAAATGCAGCAACAGCTTTTAATTCTTCCAATGTTAAATGCTTCTCATAAACAGGCATATACATTTCAAACACCTTATTCTCTACTTTCTCTTTCCAGTTTTTAGAGAACTCATTCCAATAAGCCTCATCCTTTTTCGGCGCATTCAATTTCATTATAGATGATAATCTCTGGAGAAAGTCATCCGTAGTAGTCGAAGTACCAGAAAAATCCATGATTTTCTTCAACGTTTCTTTGTACTCATCTGTCGCATTTGTATTTTGTGCAGAAGCTGGTAAAATTAAAGTAAACAGTGCAATTATACACATCGTTACTTTAGGAAGGAAAATGTTTTTCATAATTATCTAATTTTATTTATTTTGATTCCATATTTTATTTTGCATTTCCTACAAAGATACACATTAAATCTATATCATTTAATAGAATAGTACAATCAATGAGGCTACTATCCGGCTGCCCTGCAATGTATAGATAAACGAAATACCCCCTATTCATCCCTAATTATAACATTCATCCCCCTCTCTTATCAAAATGGCTTTGAACAATTCATTTCATCTTTTGATATGATATTATTATCTTTTTCTCACATACTTCGTTCATTTTTCGCAATTAACGCTATCTTTGCAATAGGTCGCTAAATCTAAATAAGGCTTTCAAAATACATAATATACGAATATGAAAAAGATTTTATTTTTATATATCATTCATCTAGGATTTGCCCTACAACCCATACAAATTCAAGCTTGTTGTCTCGACAATGAGGTTGTTCTCGCCAATGGAACTGCCATTATTCTACAATCACCTAAAGTGGACAATACCAAAACCATTCAGTTCATCAAAGATTTCTACGCAAACTACGTTTTTGGAGCAAAAAATTATGTTCCGGCAGTAAAAAAGCATTGTACAGCCAAATTGCAAAAGCAGCTGAAAGATAACTACGAGTATGACGGCGAAGGATATGCGATATGGAACTTCCGAACAGGTATGCAAGACGGACCAAGCGACATATCTAAAGTAACATCAGTAACTACATTGGGAAATGGTTTATACAAGGTCAATTTCATTGATATGGGAATAAAGGGTAACCGTACTTTGAAAATTATCGACGTAAACGGGACACTGAAGTTCGATGCTATTAAATAATCCCCTCTAAGCAGATATATTATCAATTTAACAGATAACTAAAAAAGCCTTACTATTCAATCAAACAATGAAAGTAAATCATCTATAAGACTACATCCTTCACCGCTTTCACCTTCTTCCTGAAACCTCCATCCAGAGCAGGAAAGCGGGTGAAAGCGACCATGCAAAGCCCTTCTATCCTACTTTCAAAGGTTTCACCTACACAATTCAAATCGTTTCCATTTACCGCCGAAGCACATCACGAGACACCCCGTAATAACCCGCTGCAGCCACATAAATCGGCTGCATACGTTTGCCGATATTTTTCAATTTGCCTTCTTCCAGTAATCGCCGGAGGTGACGGTTCGCCGTAGTCCGTGTCATGCAGCATACCTCCTGAAAATCATAACGAAGCATTACGTCATGATCGGCGAAATATTCCTTCAGCCGCATATCTATCTCCACCTCCGACAAAGATTCCGAATGGCGCGCATACTTACTCCGGCTGGCTTTGACACCTACTAATTCACCCCGCAGGCGGGCATCCGGACGGAAACCGATTGTTTTCAGTTCCATCTTCGACCATTTGTTTTTAGTACTGCGGGTCACCTTTTGCGTGCTCCTCAAAATAGGGGCAAAATAGCCTAGCCCCTCGATATGTACCTCGCGTCCTTCACGTAGTTCTTCACCACAAATTTGGGCAAGCATCTCGAACGCATTTTTTACATCACCTACAGAAAGCGAACTGCGTCCGTGAATCATCCGGCACAGTTTATCCGTTCCCACCTTACCATTCAAAAAAATGCGGGGATGCAAACCTTTCTCTTCCGAATCATCGGACTCACCGGGATTCTCATACCAATCGTAAAGTATAGCCATTAGTAGTTAACGTTTTGATAGTGAATATATTTCATGTAAAAACTTTAAGTTTATCATCAAACCACTACCGTGGTTCATTTAAATCACAGTTGTTATCCAAGTAGATCACTTTTGTCATTTGATTAAACCACGAAAGTGAATCAACAATAACTCTTCGTCAAAGATACGATAAAAAATAG
Organism: Bacteroides sp. LFL-34; assembly: GCF_027257075.1. NCBI lineage: Bacteria > Pseudomonadati > Bacteroidota > Bacteroidia > Bacteroidales > Bacteroidaceae > Bacteroides > Bacteroides sp. LFL-34. The sequence goes on from NZ_JAPQKZ010000039.1 coordinate 36,140, forward strand.
AGAAAAGGACGATAAGAAGCCGCCTTCTTCAGTCAAGTAGAAATTTATATTTTTTCCGGAGAAACACTTGCAAACCGGTATCATCCTATAGTACATTCGCAGTATCAGTGCTGAACAATAAACCGATTTTAATCACTTAAAAATAGAAAAAACAATGAATGCAATAACATTGATATGGAGACAGGTATTGAAGGAACTAAAATTGTTTCAAATGAAGGAAAACAAAGAAGATGCAGTTGAGAAAACAGACAAAGAGCCACAGAAAACGCTAAAATGTCATGAAGATAAATATACCGTTCCCCTGCCGGACACAGCACCGCCTACTGGAAGGGAGAAAGAGACAGAACGAAAACAACCGGTCCGATTAACCCAAGAGGTACGTACATTCCTGCAAAAACAGTATGACTTTCGTTACAACCTATTGACGGAAGAAACGGAATATCGTCCTGCCAACAAGCGTGCCGTTCCTTTCGAACCTGTAAGTAAGAGGGAACTGAACACTTTCTGCATGGAAGCACACGACCAGGGCATATCCTGCTGGGATAAAGACTTGAGCCGTTACATTTATTCCACTTGTATTCCCGAATACCATCCTTTCCGGCTTTACATGGAAGAACTGCCCGGCTGGGATGGGACAGACAGACTGGAGGCTTTGGCACGGCGTGTCTCTGACCATCAGCTCTGGATAAAAAGTTTCCATACCTGGATGCTGGGACTCACCGCCCAATGGATGGGCATGACGGGAATACATGCCAACAGTGTAGCCCCCATACTTGTCAGCAGCGAGCAGGGACGACAAAAATCCACATTTTGCAAGGCACTGATGCCGCCGGCACTGTCACGTTATTACATGGACAACCTGAAACTGTCTGCACAAGGAAAACCCGAAAGGTTACTTGCCGAAATGGGACTTCTGAACATGGATGAATTTGACAAATACGGAACGCAGCAAATGCCATTATTGAAGAATCTGATGCAAATGGCAAACCTGAATATCTGCAAAGCTTATCAAAAGAATTTCCGCAACTTGCCGCGCATCGCTTCTTTCATCGGTACAAGCAACCGTTTTGACTTGCTCACCGATCCCACCGGTAGCCGGCGATTCATCTGCATTGAAGCAGAACATTTGATCGACTGCGAAGGTATCATGCACGATCAGATCTATGCCCAACTGAAAGCTGAACTGCTCTCCGGCATCCGCTACTGGTTCACAAAAGAAGAGGAACGGGAACTGCAACGCCACAACGCCGCTTTTTATCATCCGTGTCCGGCAGAGGAAGTCTTTCATGCCTGCTTCCGGATAGCTAAAGATGATGAAGAGGGAAGCGAACGGCTCTCGGCTTCGGACATATTCAGAAGACTGAAAATGTATAACCCCGCTGCCATGCGTGGAAGTAATCCGGCTACGTTCGCGCAAGTTTTGCTTGCGGCAGGTGTCACCCGCAAACATACCAAATATGGGAATGTATATTTGGTGAAACCGATGAAAGCGGCATAAAGCTCCAAACAGAGGGAGGGTTCACCCGTAAAAAACTGGTAAAGAAGTGTTTACAAAGGAGTGAAAGAGGTGAAAAGAGAAAGAGGATATTAAGAGGAAAATAAGCTATAAACAGTAAGATTTTGAATAGATAACCAAGTTATTCCTGATTTTCTATTCAAAATCTTACTGTTTATAGCCTAGGATCATCTGCTTGAAGTCAGTAGTATATGCTACTTTGTTTCCGGATATTTATCCTACTATCCATTTACTGCCCGGTATAAACGAAATGATCTTAGTTGTTACAAAACAACAGATAAACGTAACCACTGCGATACATGGTATAGCGGTAACAGTGGGAAGCGCCAATGTATCTTTGAACACAGTCACCCACAGTCCGAGCCAGAATATGTGCATAAGATACATACCATAGCTAAGTTTCGATGTTTCCGTCACCAACTTGGGAGCTTGCGGACGTTTGATACATGTAAACATAAGGAATGTACCCGTTGTGAGAAGCACACAGTTGATGGTACAGAAAGCCCATCCTATTTCTATTACAGGTGTGGAATGGAGTTCGCCGGGTATAGCCTGCACATAGAATGAATAAATAGTCCATACAGCACCGATCACCATTAAAATGATTCCTACAGTGAAACGTTTGGAACGGTTCCAGGTAAGATGTACACGAATGTAATGCGCCAGAACAAGATAGCCCAGGTAACCGGAGAAGTACCACAACATGTGGTATTCATTCCAGAAACATTGTCCCCACACTTCACCGCACCAACGATTGAGATAAGGCATACAGGTTGACAACACAAACAGTCCTATAAAGAAACGCTCTTCTTTAGCCGTGGCTTTTCTCAACCATGGGGATATAATTGGGATAAACAAATAAAGGCTTATCAGAGGATACATAAACCACAAGTGTCCGGCTAGCGTCGGGAAATTCAAGAATATCCGCGACAAGTCCTTCATAGATGTTTCTCCGTCTATCTGTCCCCACAACATAGGTAGAGTGCTGTACAGTAGCATGAATATGAAAAACGGTGGAAGGATGCGAAGACAGCGCTGGCGATAGAATTGCCACATAGACTGTTCTTCCTTCATCGGTGCAAGCAGGAAGGCAGAGACTATCATGAACAGGGGTACTGCCATACGTGAAAAACCATCGTATACTGATACCCATAGCCGGTCTGCTTCATTTGCCAAAAAAGACTGCAGACCTGCCATATCAGTGGCTCCGGGAGCACAGTAGAAGTTTTCACTGGCATGAACAAGGATGACGAGAAAGCATGCAAACACACGGATGTAATCTAAAAAAACAATACGTTTCATTTATTCTAAGTTTTCTAGTTATTAATTTATTCTTTTGTATTCGGGAACGCAGAGATTCTCAACCGTGCCGCACCCATAGGGATCAATGTTATTTCTTCTTTATCACCTTTCACCGCATCTTCTTCCGGCAATACGCCACACAGTCCTGTTTCGTCTATCTTCCATTCAGGTACCGGACGACCGATAGCTTTTACTTCTAAAGGTACACTGGCTACTGTGAAAGGATAGTTGTCAGCCGGCCAGGATTTACGGATGACCTTGAAATTCTTCAAAGGTTCTTTCTTATCCAATACCAATGAATAATTCCAGGGGCTATCCGGATAGATTTCAGTAGTAGGCCATTTCTGGGGATCAGCACCTTTCTGCCATTTTGAATCACCGATAGCAGTCTCGCGACTGTCTTTCTCTACATATTTCTCTGCAATCTTAAGAGACAAAGTCAAAGGTCCGTAATCTACGCTTACGCTGTTTTTATTAACCTGCCAGGTACGCATAGACAAAGACATCGGAAGAGTCAATTCCACACGATCACCATTCGCCCACTCGCGATTGATGCAAAGATATTTTCCCGCTACAGGAGTTACACTTACCTTCTTGCCATTCACCCAAACTTCCGCCTTTTGAGTCCATGAAGGAATACGAAGATAAAATGGGAAAGCAACCTTTTCATCGGTAGAAACAGTGAAGGCAATAGCTTCTTCAAAAGGATAATTTGTCTCTTCGTGAAGAGTGATTTCCTTGCCGTCACCCACTTTCACTGTAGCTTTGCAAGCTGCATAAATAGCTGTTGCCACTCCGTTGTCGGGAGTTGCCAATACCAGATGTTCGGTGAAGTAAGGCCAGCCCTGTGCATGATTATGTTGGCAGCAACGACTGCTGAAAGGATTCATCGAAAGGAACGGGCCACGATTGTCAATGCCCGGATGATGGTTCTTCGAATCACTGATGGCATGGTTCGGACAAGTGATATAACGCAATGCCTTGAAATCGGGCATCACGGCAGCCGGATAAGAGTTGAACGCTACTTCTTCACAGTGTTCAGCCCACATGGGATCTCCTGTCATGCAAAGCATGATTTCATCGGAAGCCATTTGTTCTACCAAACCGCAGGTTTCCACTCCCTGTCGGGGATCGATATATCCCAGACGAGCATTTTCGTCCGCACCGAACATACCTCCGGGAACCTGTCCAAAAGTACGCCGTATCAGATGATGGACATTATAAGAGGCTTTCAGCATCGCTGAATCTCCGGTCTGCATATAATAAGTGGCAGGTTCACGGAAACATTGGGCGATATTTACATTGTGCCAGTTAGGTAAGGAGGTGGATTTCGTCCAGTCGGCTGTGTTACGGTGAATCTTCTCGGCTAATTCGAGTAGGAAAGCATCCCCAGTATGGTTGTAAAGCCAGTAGATACTGATGATGTTATCACCGCCACGGCTTTTCTCCCAATAATCTTCCAGAAGTTGGTCATCGGGAACAGTCATCTGCCACTTGAAGTAATTCGTCATCAGGTCAATGACACGCTGATCTTGAGAATACTCATAATAAGATTGCAGACACCAGAGCATAATCATCTGTGCCCAAAGTTCGCGTTTGCCGTTACGTTCATTGACCGGACCGAAATAGCCATCCGGCTGGCGACTGGCAAATACACCTTCAATCCAATATTTGGTTTCTTCAATCATCTTCGGGTCATTCAGGATATATGCTAGATTGCCATACCCTTTGAGCCAGTAAGGAACTTCCTCCCAGCCGTGATCGCCACCAGTTGTCAACCAGGCATTATTATCCTTTTCCAGCCAAGCGCTGATTTCTCCCAAATGTCCGGTCAGACCGTCACGTTGCAACTCCAGATACTTCTTCACCCATCCTTCGGGCTGAATACTACCTACCGGCAACTTTATAAAATTCAACGGTCGAAGCGGAGCGCGATACCCGATATAATTGGTATTGACGGACTGTATGTCCGGTCGGTCCACTACCGTCACCGTACCACAAGAAGAAGCAGGCGCACAAGCTGTAACCGCCACTCCAAGCACTATCGATGCAAAAAGTCCTTTCGTTTTATTTTTCTTCATTTCGTCTATTCTACTACTTCCGGAAATCATCCTAATTTCCCTATGAACCCAATTGAGCACTAACAAATTACATTAAAATAAAGAACGGATAATCTCTAATCAGACAACCCGTTCTTCAATGGCATGAACTGCCTTTATAACCTATTTATCAACAGAGAATTTGAAGATACATTGGCTTGTATACTTTTCGCCCGGGCGAAGTACAGCCGACGGCCATTCCGCTTTGTTCGGAGTATCCGGATATTTCTGTGTTTCGAGACATACGGAAGCACGTTGGTTGTAAGTAATGCCTTTCTTTCCTGTCAGTGAACCATCGAGGAAATTACCTGCATATACCTGAATACCCGGTTCATTAGTATAAACGTCGAGTACGATACCAGTCTTCGGTGATTTCAAAGAAGCGCATTTACGGGTTACGTCGCCTTTCGTGTTCAATACCCAGTTGTGATCGTAACCATTGCCATTTTTCAGCTGTACGAAATCATAGTCGTTGATACGTTCGCCTACCGGAGTCGGGGTGCGGAAATCCATCGGAGTTCCTTCTACCGGAACGATCTCGCCAGTTGTCATGAAGGTACTGTCCACCGGAGTATAATAGTCCGCATCCACCATCAACAAATGACCGGAGTTGTTGCCGGCATCGCCTTCAAGATTAAAATAAGAGTGGTTGGTCATATTTACAATCGTCGGTTTGTCTGTTTCCGCTTCGTATTGAATATCGATGGCATTATCGTCCGTCAGTTTCATCAACACTTTACAAGTGATGTTTCCCGGAAAACCTTCTTCACCGTCTTCTGCACGGTAAGTCAACTGCAATTCCTGCGGATTCAACAATTCTGCATCAAACACCCGGTATTGGAATCCTTGCGGTCCGCCGTGCAGACAATGACCGTAGTTATTGCGGGGAAGCTGATATTCTACACCATCCAAGGTGAACTGTCCCTGATTGATACGATTGGCATAACGTCCGATAGTCGCACCGAAATCCGAAGGCTTGCTGATATAGTCCTGAACAGAATCGAAACCGAGAACAACATCACGCATCTGTCCGTCTTTGTCGGGAACCATCACTGAAACAATACGTCCACCGAAGTTCGTGATACAAACTTCCATGTTGTTCTTGTTACGCAGAGTGAACAAATCAGTCTTCTTTCCATCTACTTCTGTCTGGAATTTACTCTGCAATAAACCGGAATCTGTAGCCTTTTCAGCTTTCGGAGTACAAGCTGCCATTAAAAGGGCGGCAACTGCCCATACACATAACTTTTTCATGATACAATTGTTTTTTTTTATATTAGTTTTCAGCTATTCATATTTAGATGCAGACGACGCGGATAACGCGTTTTTTCTAATTTTGCATCAGAAAAAGAGCCGCATCATCCGCGTTATCCGCGTTCAATTTACTATGTCAGCATATTACTGTATACTATTCAATAAATCTACCTTTCCTTCATTAACCAGCTTCAAAATCAACTCACCGAAAAGAGTATTCTGCCAGGCAAACCATGCACGGGTAAATTTCTTCGGATTATCCTTATGGAAAGATTCGTGCATAAAGCCGGTGTCAGCATCCGTGTCCATCAACATCTTAATGCAAGTCTTGATTTCAGCATCATTCTGACTTGTGAAGGCTTTCATCATAATACTCATCGGCCACACCATATCGTAACCGATATGCGGTCCGCCGATTCCTTCGCCTGCCTTGCCTTTAAAGAAATAAGGATTGTCCTCACTCCACACAAAACGGCGGGTATTCTGATAAATCGGATCGTTCACATTCACATCACCCAGATAAGGCATCGCAAGCAAACTCGGCACATTGGCATCATCCATCAGATGATGATTTCCAAAACCATCTACCTCGAATGCATAGATTTTACCATATTTAGGATGATTATACACCGCATATTTCTTTAAAGCTGTTTCCACCTCCTGCGCCAAGTCCTTACATTCTTTAGACAAAGCTGTCTTCTTGTTTACCTTCTCCAAAATCTCGGCTGCCTTACGCAAAGAAGATACGGCAAAGAAATTGGAAGGAACCAGGAATTGAAGCGTAGTAGCATCGTCCGAAGGACGGAAACTGGAAACAATCAAACCGACTGGTTTCACCGGTGCACCCAGACCGTCATTGCTCACAGTATCCAGTGCACGTTCCGTCTTACGTTGGAATTTATAAGGACCTACTCCGTCTTTGCGTTGTTGCTCTTTGAATGTTTTCAGTACATTAGTGATTGCCTGAATCCATTCTTCGTCGAATATGCTCGCATCTCCGGTAGTCTTCCAGTAATGATAAGCCAAACGCAACGGATAACACAAGGAATCTATTTCCCATTTACGTTCGTGCAACTCCGGTTTCATGTCTGTAAGGTCACTCATCCAATGACCGTCAGGAATAGCGCCGTCATTAAAAGCATTCGCGTACGGATCGATATTGATACATTTGAACTGGCGGAGAATAACACCTGCCAGCATTTCTTTCAGTTCAGGGTCTGCATTAGCTAATTGTACGTAAGGCCATACCTGTGCACCGGAGTCGCGTAGCCACATAGCATGAATATCACCCGTATATACGAACGTATCCGGTTTGCCATCACTTCCTTTACGGAAATGTACGGTTGTATCCAGTGTATTCGGGAAACAGTTGGTAAACATCCATGCCAACTTCGCATTCTTCAAAAGTTTCTGTACACGGAGAATCTCCTTCTCTACCGCATTGGAACGGAACAAACGATTGGATATTTCCGGGCGGTTATCTTTCTGAATAGCATCCGCCAGACATACATGCATTTCCGTCATACGGTTGGAGGCTTGTAACTGCCCGCCACAGAGAAGCATACCTGCCAGCATACCTGCACTGATATATTTGATCTGTTTCTTCATGATTACTTCTTCTTTTTAAATTCGTTAGAGAAAGAATAAGGGAAATCGGACTCTTTGGTACCACGTTGCTGATTGGGTTTCGCATCCATTTTGTAAGAAATGCTAGCGCCATTCAACAGGTCCTGATGGGTCAGATAGTTTTTGGTATATTCTTTACCGTTCAATGTCATTGATGAAATGTAACGCTTGTCGTCTCCGTTATTCGGAGCGGAGATAGTCACCGTCTTTCCGTTTTCCAGATGTAGCTTCATCTCCTTGAAGTAAGGAGTACCCAAAACATATTCATCCGTACCCGGACATACCGGATAGAATCCCATTGCCGAGAATACATACCAGGCAGAAGTCTGACCGTTGTCCTCATCACCGCAATAACCGTCGGGAGCAGGAGTATAAAGTTTGTCCATCACTTCACGAATCCAATGTTGCGCTTTCCAGGGTTGGCCGGAATAGTTGTACATATAGAGCATGTGCTGAATCGGCTGGTTGCCATGTGCATAGTTGCCCATGTTCATAATCTGCATTTCACGGATTTCATGAATAACGGCTCTATAATAACTTTCATCGAAAATCGGAGGCAGGATAAATACAGAATCCATCATTTGGTTGAATCCGTCTTTACCACCCATCAAATCGATCAGACCTTGAGGATCGTGGAATACCGACCAGGTATAATGCCAGCTGTTACCTTCCGTAAAGGCATCCCCCCACTTCAACGGATTGAACGGAGACTGGAACGTACCGTCTTCATTCTTACCACGCATCAGTTTGTGTTCGGGATCGTAGAGATTCTTATAATTCATTGCACGCTTTGCAAAGATTTCAATCTCTTTTTTCGGTTTCTTCAAGGCTTTACCCAATTGATAGATACACCAGTCATCGTATGCATATTCCAGTGTACGGGCTGCATTCTCGTTAATACCTACATTATAAGGTACATATCCCAATTTATTATAATACTCATGTCCTAATCGTCCGGTAGAACGAACATTCGGATGTACTGCATTCGCTCCGTGTTTCACGGCTTCCCACAATGTCTCAATATCGTATCCTTTCAATCCTTTCAGGTAAGCATCGGCAACTACGGAAGCGGAGTTGTTTCCAACCATGCAACCTCTGTGTCCCGGACTTGCCCATTCCGGCAGGAATCCGCTTTCTTTATAAGTGTTCACCAATCCTTCCTGCATCTTTGTATTCATGGATGGATACATCAGGTTAAGGAATGGAAACAGACAACGGAACGTATCCCAGAAACCGGTATCGGTAAACATATATCCCGGAAGCACTTCACCGTTATAAGGGCTGTAGTGCATCACATCTCCTTTAGCATCTATCTCGTAGAAACTTCTGGGAAATAATACTGAACGATACAGACAAGAGTAGAAGGTACGCAAATGATCGATATCATCGTCTTTCACTTCAATACGTCCCAGAACCTCGTTCCATACCTTGCGGCCTTTCGCTGCAATCTGTTCAATGTTGTCCGTACCCAGCTCTTTCAAGTTAAGTTCCGCCTGTTCAGGGCTGATAAAAGAGGAAGCTACACGCACATTTACCTGTTCGCCCTTGCGGGTTTTGAAACCGATCAGTGCACCGGCATGATTGTCTGTCGCTTCCAGTTTGTTGGTGTCAATCACACCACTGGCTACGGCAGCCGTATAAGTAAACGGTTTGTCGAATACCAGTACAAAGTAGTTTTTAAAGTTGGCAGGAACACCACCGCTGTTTTTAGTGGTATAACCGATAATCTTGTTCTCCGAAGGGATTACTTTCACAAACGAACCCTTATCAAAGGCGTCTACCACTACATAAGAGTGGTCGTTTTCGGGGAAAGTGAAACGGAAAGCAGCTGCTCTCTCTGTCGGAGCAATTTCGGTCACTACATCATGATCGGCAAGATATACTTTATAATAATAAGGAGTAGCCGTTTCAGCTTTATGAGAGAACCAACTGGCACGCTCATCCTGATTAAATACTGCCTTACCGGTTACCGGCATGATGGCAAATTGACCGTAATCATTGATCCAGGGACTTGGCTGATGGGTTTGTTTGAATCCTCTGATCTTGTCAGCGTCATACGTATACGCCCATCCATCGCCCATTTTACCAGTCTGCGGAACCCAAAAGTTCATTCCCCAGGGCAGCGCAATGGCAGGGTAAGTATTTCCGGTAGATAATGCGTGCTTTGACTGCGTACCAACCAGCGGACTAACATAGTCCACCGGTCCGGTAATTGTTTTTGCAGTCATAGCCCATGCACTAAGTAACGTAAAAGCGAATAGAGCTAGTTTCTTCATGGTATTTTTGTTTTATTTAATCAGTTTTCCTTCAAGCATTTTGATATAATATCCACCTACAACGGAACGTGCCTGGAAGCCTCTTTGATTCGGTTCGTCTGTAAATACCCAGTCGGACATCGGAACACGGTTAGGTGTAACGTTCATAAACAGATATACGGGTTCGATAAATTTCTCAAAGGTAGCTTTGTCATTTGCCAATGTAGCTGTCCACATGATCCAGTCGGTCTTTGTGTATGTTTCACGGTTATCCAACGGAAGACCATATTTATTTTGCTTCGAAAGATAGTAAGCTATTTCCGTTTCTGCAACATTTTTAGGGAAGATTTGCAGATTCAACAGTTTATCCCACACCAAGTTATACTTCTGGCTCCATGTTCCCGGTTTGTCAAATGTGAGACGATAGTGGTCACCATCATCAGCCATTTTCACCCATTCGGCAGCCATTTCTTTCGCTTTCTGTGTGTACTTTTCAGCCACGTCTTTTTTGCCCAGCATATCTGCCAGATAACCGTATGAAGCAACACCCATGATTGCTTTGATAGAAAGGTTGGCATTGTGTGCAAAGTGACCTGCAAAGTCATCGGTACAAAGTTGGTTGGCCGGATCAAGTCCGTTCTCTACCAGATAGTCTGTCCACGTAGTCAGGGTTTCCCAGTGTTTCTGTGCGTAATCTGCATTACCTTCTACCTTGGCAATGGCAGCAGCCAACACTACCATATTACCCGATTCTTCTACCGGCATATCACCGCCATAAGTCTGGCCGTTAGCCAATGGATAAGTACCGACATCATGTGCAGCAAATGGTTTCGCCCATTTTCCGCTTTCGCTATAATAGAAGATATGGTTCATGGTAGCTTTCACCAATTCCGGATTGTAGTATAAAAGCAACGGAGCTCCCGGATAAGTCAGGTCGACTGTTCCGATGGAACCATTACTGAAGTTCTCCTTAGAAAGGAATACCAAGTCGCCGTTCGGAGCCTGTACCAGTTTATGTGCAGCCAATGCCTGACGATAAGCCAATGCACAAAGTTCGGCATATTTACGTCCACCGGCAGCAGTAGCTTCTTCCATCAGTTTCTTGTCGAAAGCAGCGCTATTCTTCATTTGTGTCTTGTATTCTTTCTCTGCTTTCTGGAATTGGGAAACAATCGTTTCATTACCCTCACGGTTCCAGTAAGGACGCAGGTTATCACCAAAGTATTGGATAGAATAAATATCATCATACCCGATCAACAGATGGCCATCAGCTTTTTGTGTTTCGCCCAATGAACGTACCAAAGCCAGTTTATCATAACCGTTTGTGGTAGGAGCTTCCAGTTTATTGGCTACGAAGTTCTTGCGCAGCTCTCTGCCGTCACCGATTGCAGATGTGCTGTTTTTCTTTTCAGCTGCCAGATAGAAATGTCCCCAGTCGATACGAACATCATCACCTTTCTTCTTCAGAATCCTCTGATTGCGGCTTCCGGTACGAAGGAATAACAAATCACCATCAGTAAAATTGTCAGCAACAGACTCCTGGTGAGGTTGGTCGATTGCCCATTGCGGAGATGCTTCGAAATACAACTCTACCTGATGTTTCTGACCGTCATTGGAAGCTACTTCATAAGAAATGTAGTTGACCGGACGTGACAACAAATCCAGATTATCCATAAACATAGGAGCGGTAAATGTCAGTTTCAAATCTACCGGACCGCAAGTAAATGTATAATAAGTCTGCATGGGTTGTACATCTACAGATGTTTGTTGTGCTGTTTGATGGAAAGAACGATAACCGTCCAGTTCTACCAGCAATCCGAAATCCAGCAATCCGTTTCCTACCCGGTTATGACAATAGCCTGCAATCAGATTTTCACCCGGTTTCAAAGAAGCTACTACTTCTTCCGACAGTTTCACCCGTTCGTTCTTTTTACAAGCATTACCTGTATCTACCACTTTGATGCCGTTGATATAAATAATAGCATCATCGTCATGAGAGAATTCAAGATATACATTCTTTCCTGTCAAATCCTCCTGAATATCAGCTACCCGGCGTACCCAGATAAATTCTTCACCCCATTGAGTCTTTGCTGTATGTTCATTCTCCATGGTTCCGAAGGCAGCTTCGCCTTCTTTCCAGGCTTTATCATTGAATCCGGCATTCTGCCATCCGTCAGCAGGCTGTTGAGTGGTATACTTTCCTGTCCAGCTACCTTGTTCGGATGTCTTCACCAAAGGTCTTAGGTCCAGCTCTTCCGTTCCCATGAAACGGTAGGTTTGTCCGTCTACTTTTGCAACACCAAGTAAAGAAAAATCCTTGCCTGTCCAATGTTTTACAGGACTGTCGTATAGATTGTCCGTAGTAGACCATGCACTAGTATAAGGATCAATTGTCACCAGCGGATATGCCGGAGCACGTAATTCATTCTTCTCGTGCTGTTCTACCTGGGTCTCACAGCTACAAAATACAGAAGCTGTTCCCAGTAACAGCATCATCAGTTGTTGTTTCATAATTTAAATCACCTGTTTATTTAATCTATTTTACGCAAATTCCGTCGTTTTCTATTTATTTTTTAGCCGGAAACAAAAGCATCAATGCCGGTATACCGGAAGCAGAATAACTGTCGATTTCCGCACCTTCCGGCAACTTTTTATAGTATTCGCCTCCACATACGTTCCGTGTCTTATCTCTGTTTGCCCAACCTGTTTTGATGGTACGTTTCAGGAACGGGAGATATTGGGTTTGTCCGCAATCATACACCAACCATGCCATGTATTCCGCAAAGATGGCAGTATAGATACCCTGTTCAATACCACCTTCGAAAGGTAGCACTTTATGTTCTGCAGACATATCTTTCACTGTATAGTCTGCTGCCAGAATAGCATTGTCCAGATAACGTTTCTCTCCGGTCGCTTTATAAAGCAATATGGAGGCTCCGATAAAGGTTGCCTGATTATAGACATGTGCTTTCCATGCGGGATTGCCATTTCCATGACGGCTATCGGCAATCTTTCCTGTTACTTTATCCAAGAGATTTTCCACTCCCCATTCATAGATTTCTTTACCTTTGGCAAGATATTGAGCTTTCGTCTGATAATCCGGCCGTTTGTCGGTCGATTCTTTTCTATTTTCAGGTACGTTATTGTAGAGGGTTAATGCTGCAACAACTGTCGGAAAGTTGATACATGCCATCTTTCCATCACCGAATTTATTCGGTTTCGGATTTTGAATGGGTTGCCATTGCCAGAACATACCTCCGTTTTCTTTGTCATACGAACCGGTATCACCCACTTTTTCCGAGCCATACCATACCCGTTTGAAACTGGCTTCCGAGAGTTTCAGATATTCATCCACTCCAAAAAGTTCGTAGCCGCGTGCCAGGCTGATAGTCCACCACATGATGTCATCGTAGATGAACCAGCCGGTATTTTCATTGTTATCATCAAAATCGAACTGGCAATATTGCGCTTTGTTCCCTGCGAATATTTTCTCGCAGAGTGTTTTATAATAACTTGTCTTCTTTCTGTCTTTCTGTGCCTTTGCCAGTTTATAGGCATTCATTGCCATATCCCAATAAATAGGCTGACACCAGATAGCCGCTGCTCCATTGCCACGGTCAACAGCACTTGGATAGGACGAATTTGTCTTGTAAATATATTTATTGGAGTCTAGTAGTGTATTATTAAATCCTTCATAAGCTGCCCATACATCTTCGTTCGTATACGCATGCTTCTTCTGGTTTGCTTTTCCTAAATTACCGACTGCCCATGTGGTAGTTGATACTCCCAATAGTAGTGTCAGAGCCAAAAGAATTTTGCTTTTCATGATAATTTATAAGTTTATAGTATTTTTCCTGTTACAAAGATTGCAGAAATAGCTGAAAAAAAACGATAATATTTATTCAATAAAGAACAAATACAGACCAAAACACTTTTCTACAATAAAAATAAAGGATTAATAAAGGGTTATTGGAGAATAATTTCCCCTTACTCTGTCCTTATGACAGAGATAAGGGGAATATTTAATCTACCTATTGAAAACTCATCCCGGTAAACAATTATTTGTTATCTGTAATGTCTGTGGATTCAATCCATTGCCAGTTATCACCAACTAATGTTGCTGTATGACCTTTCAAACCTGTAATTGTTCTGGTAGCACTTTGAGTAGGCTGATCACCTTTCACTTCAAAATCCCAGGCTTCTACCAAATTCGGATTATCGGCACTTACACCTTCTTCATTCCCCATATAAGAAGCATATACCTGATTTTCTGTCCGGTTTGTTTTCCAGATACGTATCTTCTTTATGTAACCGGAGAACCATTCGTTACGGTTTCCATTATTGTCCATCATACAGAATCCGGTCATTTTAATCTGATTGGCTATGGATTGTTTATTGATATACGTTCTCCAGGACTCACCCACACGAATGACTTCACCTTGTCTCGTACCATCAATCATGGAATAGCACTTCACATCTGTCGGAGTATCAAATCCCGGCAATCCCTTATCCCTGAAGAGGAATGCATAATGCGTCCAACGATCTTTGGTCCAGTTGTCCGACTTTTTCCATCCCGGTTCCCATTCTTGTGGATTTGTGTGATTATTATCTTGCCAGTGAGCAACCATTGTTCTCAACAATCCCTTTGTACGATCCTGGGCACGCCATCCGCTCCAATGAGGATCGTTTGTCATGGTAGAAAGGAAAGTACAGTTGTCTTCTCCCTGCTTATTGCAATATTCTTTAATATTCACCCAAAGTTCAATCGTAAATGCCTGATTGTCATCCTCTCCAAACTTCACATAATCCTCGCTATAACCAAAGTCTATATAAGAACCGGCATTTCCGTCTACAAACAGATTCCAGGTAATCTGACTGTTATCCGGCCATGCAGAATCTTCGACTTCTTCTACTTTCTTATCGGCAGCAGCAATAGCCTCATCATAAATCTCCTGCGTCATATCTGTGATGGAACCGGATTTGATTCTTTCAGCCAGACTTTCCAAGTCTTTAGCTGCACTCTCCAAAACCGACTTATTTTCTACCGGATATTGTCCCTGATGATTTCCCCACTTCGTTTCATCATTTACGATTGCAAGTATTTCATCCGCCTTAGCCAGTAAATTATTGATATATTGCTGTGCTTCCGGAGACAGATTATAATATTTTGAATTTTTAAACTCGTCAATCGCTTGATTTACCTTTGCTACAGCAGCTTCCAAAGTTGTTTCATCCAGTTCTTCGCCAGCTTCTACCCGTGTTATCAGTGCATCCAACTCGGTAATAGCAGCATTTAATATATCCTTTCCGGTTTCAGGATATGTCCCGGGAGCAGTTCCGTAGGTTGAATTCTTCAATAAATAGTTCAATGACGCACGATTTTCCTGCAAGATACTCAACTGTGTATCTGTTATATACTCGTCTTCAATATCGTCACAAGCGGTAAATATCCCTGCCAGACTAGAAATCAGGAGGAAAGAGAGGAGCATTGCTCCCTCTCTCCATTTATTAGTTAAACATTTCATGTTTTTCATCGTTTTTACATTATTATTCAACAATACGTTGCCACTCGTAAGTACCGATAATCTTAGCAGTATGACGGCCTGTCAGGTCTATTACTTCATTACCCGAACCGGAAGGTTTGGTCATGAAATCCCATGCTGCCGCCAAGTCTGCTTCTTTACCCGTCACTTCAGCCGTTCCATTATAAGAATTCTGAACATATTCGTTATCCTTTGCGCTTTTCCAGATACGGATTTTCTTCATATAACCGGCAAAGCCTTCTTCAAACAGATTATCACTGGTACGCATATAACGTCCGAAAGCGGTCATCGGTGCATTATAGTTGGCATAGTTGCTCGAATTATAGAACCTGTTACCCACGCTTCCCTCGGTTGTTTTCACTTCTCCGTTCACATACAATTTCGCACGAAGCTCCGGACTGCCCGGCAAGCCTTTATCACTGTACACAAACAAGAAATGTTGCCATTCTCCATCTTCCGGTGCCTTTAGTGACGGTTCACAGATATTTCCTCCTGTTTCGCCCCAAGTTGCACGATAAATACCACCGTCCGCATTACGCCAGTACATCATCCAGCCATTACGCCATCCGTCACCGCCCATATAAGTTGACAGGAACACATTCTGGTCTTTTCCACCACCTTTGGTTACTTTCACCCAAAACTCAACAGTAAAGGCTTGGTTTCCTTCGGTTCCGAAATTGACATATTCTTCGCTACGTCCGAAATCGATATAAGAACCACCATCACCACGTCCGTCCACAAACAGTTCAGCCGGTGTTGTTTCAGCGTCTTCTGTACGGATCGTACTCTTGAACTGTTCTATAGACGCCTTGGCTTCTGCCACATAGCGTTGTTTCTCACTTTCCGACGGAGAGGGTTGCTGATATTTGATTAAAAGTACCGCACGATTGGCATCATCTATCGCATCTGTCAGAATTGCCCGGCTTTCGGTGGGGTACTGTCCTTTCTTATCTCCGTAGTCTGAATTTTGCTGCAAATCGGTCATTTCAGCAATCAATGCATCCAGTTGGTCGATATAGGTATCTTCTATTTCAGGAGCCGCGGTATACTCGTCATGCGTTTCTTCAGAACAAGCCGCCAATTGAAGTGTCAGTACCATGCATAACACATAATACCACATTTTCCAATTTGAATATTTCGTATTCATTATTCTTCTTTTTTATGGGTTACAATTATTTATCTGCCGGAAACAACAACATCAATGCCGGTATTCCGGATGCACTATAGCTGTCAATAGTAGCGCCTTCTATCTGTGCCTTATGATATTCGCCACCACACAAATTACGTGTCCGGTCGCGATTAGCCCAGCCGTAATTAATGTTACGTTTCAAGAACGGTACGTACTGGGTCTGGCCACAATCATTCACCAGCATGGCCATGTATTCCGCAAAGATAGCGGTATAAATACCCTGTTCCACGCCACTCTCGAACGGCAGTAAATCATACGTTTCGGACATGGTATTCATTGTATAGTCAGCTCCTAAAATTGCATTGTCCAAATATGTTTTCTCACCGGTAGCTTTATAAAGCAATAACGAAGCTCCGATAAAAGTGGCCTGATTGTATACATGGTCCGACCATGCCGGATTGCCTTCACCATGCTTGCTGTCGGCAACTTCTCCGGTATTGCTGTCTACCAGATTCTTCACAGCCCATTCATAGATTTCTTTTCCTTTTGCCAGATAAGCTTCCTTCGTTTCATAATGCGGACGGGTAAAATCACCGTACTTATTACTCCAGCTTTCCGGATTCGGATCAGCCACACGATCGGCAGGAACGTTGTTGTAAAGGGTCAATGCAGCTACCACAGTCGGGAAATTGATACAAGCCATCTTACCATCGCTGGCTGCATTTTCATTCGGATTGCCGATAGGCTGCCATTGCCAGAACATACCTCCACCCAAATTCTTTTCAGGATCTGCATAAGAACCCGTATCACCTACGCGGGGAGAACCGTACCATACACGTGCAAAACTTGCTTCTGCCAGACTGCGATACTCTTCCACTTTAAATAATTCGTAAGCACGTGCCAAAGTAATGGTCCACCACTGTATATCATCATAGATAAACCAGCCGGTATTCTCATTATTATCGTCGAAATCAAAGTTTACATAATGTGCTTTATTTCCGGCAAACAAATCATCACACAACTGCTTGTATTTGTTTTCTCTTTCCGTATCCCCTTCCGCTTTTGCACGTTTATATGCGTTCATAGCCATATCCCAATAGATCGGTTGGCACCAGATAGCAGCAGCTCCGTTATTACGGTCAGTAGCAGCAGTATAAGCGGTACTTGTTTTATAAATGTTCTTATCGGGATCCAGCAAGTTATCATTAAATGCTTCATAGGCAGTCCAGGTATCCGCATTGGTATACTCCGGTACAATCTCGTAATCCGGGGTATATGGCTTTGCCTGTTTATCCTCATTGCAAGAGGACATACAAAGGACACCGGACATGAGACAAACTGCAGAGAAAATATATTGTTTCATCATAATTTCTATTTTATAATCAGTATTTAGAATCCTGTATTCTGAACCAAGTTTTTATCAATATCAATTTCGCCCTGTGGTATGGGGAAGAAGTACTGACGGTCAAAAATACGCTTCACAATCTCCGTACGTTTGAAGAATTCATTTCCGTCATAATTGACATTCATACCGTGAATTGCTTTGTTGAAATACTCATTTACCAATCCCCAGCGACGTACATCAAAATAACGGCAGTTTTCGAAACTCAATTCAATGCGTTTCTCCTTACGAATCAGCTCCATGACTTCTTCCGTTGTAGTCGGTTTAGGCAGATTGACTGTTTCACCGTAGCCCGGAATGCCCGCACGCTTACGGATCATGTTCATATACGTCCAGATGTCTTCATGAGTCGGGCTGACATGAGCAAGCGCTTCGATATAGTCAAAATAAATATTAGTCAGACGCAAGAGCACACAAACCAGATTCTGGTTACGGTCACCGGAATCCATACATTTACGTACTAAATAACCTGTACTCGTATAGTCATTGCTACCTTGTTCCTTACCACAGCTTCCGCTATAAGTGAAATCTACTATATAACCGCCTTCTGTTCCTTCAAACCATTTTGAATTACTAAAGGTTATGTCTGCATAGAAACGAGGTTCACGATTAACATACATCATTCTGGTTCCTACCGGTGCATATAAAGTACCGTCTATTCCTTTGTATTCTGCTGTAGAGACTCCTTCTTCTACATAATCGGATTTTTCGTTGATAATCGGAGTGACACCGTCAGCACTATAACCGGAAATAGGGGATTCTCCGTTTGACATGAAATAGGCATCTACCATTTCTTGGGTTGCTCCCAACAAGCTACCACCCCTATAGTTGGTCGTATTACCGGATCTATTCGGCATACGGTCGTACTGCATGGTTCCGGCAGCATTATCCAAACGGTAGAAAATCATTTCTTTATTGTTACCCATTTCAGAAAACAAGGTTCTTACTGCACGGCGATAAGATTCCGTCGGACTGAATCCTTCCGAGTCCGGACCGGAAACAGCAACACCGTCCTTATTGGTATACATCAAATGATAACGACTTCCGTAATTAGAGAAGAAAGTGTTACATTCATCAATCACTTTCTGCCAATTGGCACGTTTGGTAGCTTCATCCGGTTTGTTAGGGAACAGCTTTGTTCCGTCCGTATTAGCCAAGCCTGAATAGTAAGTGCACTCTCCGTTAAACAACCAGCTGGCACGATAAGTCAATGCTTCAATGATAAACGCCTGTGCAATCGCCTTGTCAATACGGCCATATCCGGACACTTTGTCGGTAGAAGCATTGTCCAATAAACCATCGTTTTGTGCACCTTTCAGTTCTGATACGATAAAATCAAAACACTCATCTACCGTATTGCGCGAGAGTTGCAACTCATCACTCGGAGTATCCATCGGAAAATCCTTTTCAAGCAAAGGAACCGGACCATAAGTACGTACTAAATAAAAATAATAGATCGCCCGCAAAGCTCTTGCCTCCGCTTTCCATTGATTTCTTTCTGTAACAGTCAGCGGTGCCTGATCTACATTTTCTGTAAATACTGCCGCTTCATGAATACCTGAAAACCAACTCTTCCAGCGATATAATACCATTGTTCCTTCAGTCGCATCGATAGAGTTGTTATTTATCAGTTTTTCCTTTTTGTCATTTGTCCACTCCGCCTCATCGCTAGCGCCCGTCCAAGGACCGGGAGTACGGTACAGACTTGTTTCATGCACCTGACGTTGGTTAAATTCATCCGGTAAGAATGTGTATACATTCGAAAGATACCGCAAGGCTCCATCTCTGGTTGTGAAAATCTCCTTGAGTGATAAACGGTCATCAGGCACCTGGTCAAAATAGTCATTACAAGATGTCGTCAAGAGACACGCCAGCAAACTTACGATTATATAATTATATTTTTTCATTATCTTTTTGTTTAGAATGTGAAATTAATACCAACTGAATAAGAAGTCGTATTCGGATAAGAAGCACCATTATCGGTATTCAACTCCGGATCCCACAATTTGAAGCGACTCAAAGTGAACAGGTTAGTTCCCATTACATATACAGCCGCATTCTTCAGATGAACTTTATTCACCCAGGGTTTCGGCAGATTATAAGAGAGCTGCAATGTCTTCAGACGCAGGAAGTTCATGTTACGCACCCACCAGGTACTTTTCTGGAAGTTATTAATGCTACTGGTTGTTTCGCTTCCATAAGACAAACGCGGATAAAAGGCATTCTGATCCGGATTTTCCTCTGTCCAACGGTCGTCAATGTTAGAGTAGAGGTTACCGCTACCACCACCGCCATTAAACGGATTAATACTGCTACCGTTCAATACACGTTCGGCTCCCGCTACGCCCTGAAACATCATGCCCACAGACAAGTCTTTCCAGCCTACTGTAAATCCGAAACCATAGACAGTTGTCGGCACATCTCCACGAGAAATGTAAGTCTGGTCGTACGCATCAATCTGACCGTCATTGTTCAAGTCCTTGTATTTGATATCTCCGGCTTTCACTGTTCCAAACTGTGAAGCAAACGGTTTGGGAGTAATGGCTTTATTGGCAGCCGACAAAGATTCCCAACGTGCCATATCATCTATTTCAGCCTGAGTGAACAGTCCCTCAGCAACATACCCTTTCGCTCCATTGATGTTACGTCCATATTGGTTCATCCATTCGTATTTCTGTTCCGGCAATTCTCCCTGAATCCATTTATCCTTATTAAAGGTGACATTACCCCGAAGCGCAATTACCCAGTCTTTATTGATACGCTTGTTATATTCGATTGTTCCGTCAAATCCCTTATTTTCTATGATACCGATGTTTCCGTAAGGAGCAGATGTGTTGTACCCCAAGAATGAAGGCATAGAATGTTCACGCTTCAACAGAATGTTTTCACGACGTTCCTTAAACAAGTCGAACACAATAGACAGGTCGTCATTAAATAGCTTAAGGTCAATACCCAAGTCTTGTTTGCGAGATTCTTCCCAGATCAGGTCAACAGCCATATTCACTGTTTCATAACCGGCCCACTTAGTTCCATTCGGTCCGAATTTATAGCCATAGTCTCCATTCTCTTTCATCTGATCCAGATACATGAAACGACGGTCGGAAACTTCGCTATTACCCACTTTACCATCCGTATAACGTATCTTCAAGAAAGAAACTGCCTTCGACAGAGGTTGCCAGAATTTCTCATTTGAAACAACCCATCCTACACCAAATGCAGGGAAAGTTCCGAAACGATGTTTAGGTGAAAAGTTCTCGGCACCGTTATAACCGATGTTGAATTCTGCGAAGTAACGGTCTTTCCATGAATAAGTGGCACGACCGGCAATACCCATCATACGATACGGAATCGCATCTTCCAATGTCCCTTTCGGATATAATAGTTTGGATTGCTGATTGAACAGGAATAACGCACTAACACGATGATCGTCGTTGAATGTCCGGTCATAGTTCAAGGAAGCCTCCAAATAGGTCTTTTTGTTACCACTCGTTTCCTGTTTATAGCTTAACACGTTACTTCCTTCATAAATACGTTGCAGAATAGGTTGTCCATTCATATCGTAAGGAACACTAGTGTCCAGGAAGTTGTAGGTAGACTCTGCACGGTCCTGATGTACATGTATCTCATTGTATACGTCGAATGCATACATAGCAGTCAGTTTCAGTCCTTTCGTAAGCATATCCAAATCCTGTGTGACGCGCAAATTAGAGTAAATCTGATTTTTCGTCAGGTTGTCATAACCACGACGTGTAGCCTGTGAATAAGGGTTGTTAAAGTTATTATTGGTTGAAGTTCCCGGCACAAAGGCTTCTCCGTTAACAAAGAACATCTTCGGATATTCAACCGGTGAGATAGACATTGCCGCATTATACAAATCGGCAGAAGAGATGGCCGGATAGTTTCCTTCTCCCAGATAACCTTGCGCACCGATCTCGACCTTAGTAGTAGGAGTTACGTCGATATTCAAATTGGTAGTAAAGTTATAACGGCTATATTTCATTTTAGAATCATAGGTGTCGATATTCTTATCAGTCACCGTCATACCTGTCTCATTAAAGTAGCTGACTGATGCATAATAAGCGACTTTCTCGCTACCACCGCGTACATTTACATTCACACGGCGATTATGTCCCCAATCATTAAAGATTTCTTTCAACCAATCCACATTCGGATATAGATAAGGATCCTTACCAGCAATCGTGTTACGTATCTGATCTTCTGTATATTTCGTAGCAATACCGTCATTACGCATTGCCTCGTTGGCTGCATTCATATAAGTGATACCATCTGCCAAATCAACCATCTTCGTGAAACGGGTAAACGATTCATAATAATCCGCGCTCACTGTCGGTTTTCCTACCTTTCCCGGTTTGGTTTTAATCAAAATTACGCCATTGGCACCACGTACACCATACACAGCTGTTGCTGATGCATCTTTCAGCGTTGTCAACGATTCAATATCTTCCGGATCGATGTCATTGAACGAACGTTCCACTCCATCCACCAATACTAGCGGAGAAGAAGTGTTGGGAGTGGAAATACCACGAATCCAGATATCAGCAGCATCTTTTCCCGGTTCTCCTGTACGTTGTACAGCCACAACACCCGCCAAACGACCTGCCAATGTAGTTGTTAAACTGGCAGAAGGCGTCTTAATATCTTCCATCTTCATGGAAGACTGTGCACCGATATTACTTATTTTACGCTGGGTACCATAACCCACAATAACAGTCTCTTCCAATTCGTTGACCTGTTCTTCCAAGGTGACATCATAAATGTTGGTCGAAGCATTGGTTCGTATTTCAGAAGTTTTAAACCCGATATAGGTAAATTTAAGCACTACGCTCTTCTTGGTTACGAATATCTCATACAAACCATCCATATTTGTAATCGAACCGTTTGCATCTCCATCCACAGTAACGTTGACCCCAATAAGCGGCTCTCCTTTTATATCAGTGACACGTCCGGATATTTTCCGCTTATTCTGTTGCTGTTCGGTTGAAGCAGGGGCTTTTCCGGAAATAAATATTTGCCTGTCAGAGATCCGATAAGTACACGAAGTACCTTCGAAAAGTTCAGAAAGGATTTCTTCTATATTTTTATTCTTACTGTCGATAGATACCTTACGTTCTAAGTTGACAGCGTCATCTAAATAGAAGAAAACAAATTGACTACTTTTCTCTATTGTTTTAAGCACTTCTCTCAACGTCGAGTTACTCATGCTGACCGAAAGGGTCTTAAATTGAGAATAATTGTTGTAACTTGCGAAAGAGTAGTCTATTCCGAGAAGTAAAAAGCACAGGAATAGCCCGAGAACCTTACTCTTTCGTTCTCTAATTGCATTTTTCATATTAAACATGTTAAAAATTTCTCATAATATTATTTTCTGTATATAAACATTCATAGGCACACAAGTCCCATCTGGATGATAGTTCGTATCATCCACTCTCTTCAATAATTACCATAAAATACGGGAGTTAGATTAGTTTATTATCTTATTTTTTATATCTATTTCTTTACTACTCGATACGTTTTATATTGTTCATCATAGGCATAAGAAATTGGTGCAACAAAGGTTAATCCATTAATAACTGTTTCAAAGTTGTCTTTCAAATCGATTTTTCCGGAACATTTTATTTTACTTAGCGCTGGGTCAAATTCAACATTCACACCATAATAGGTAGACAGGCGTTGCAAGACTATTCCCAAATCGGCACTTTGGAAACAATAGAGTCCATTTATCCACGATATTGCCTGTTCTACATCTACTTGTGATATATTTTCCTTTCCATCGGCAGAACTGAACATCTGATTAGGAGCCAAAATCGCTTTCGGAGTCCGGGCTGTCTCTACCTGAACACATCCTTGCGCCAGCACTACACTTCTAATTGCTTCCGACTCATACGCCGTTACATTAAATTTAGTACCAAGCACCCTGACATTCATATCTTTGGTCCGCACATAGAAAGGGCGGTTTTCATCTCTGGCTACTTCTATGTAGATTTCTCCGTCCACATAGATTTCACGTTTATCTTTTTCAAACTCTACCGGATAAATCACTCTCGTGCCGGCATTCACCCAGACTTTAGATCCATCGGCAAACGTCAACACCGATCGCTTTCCACGCGGAATGACCAATTGATTGTAAGCTGCCGATTTTTCCTTTTGTATACTTTCCTGATTTGTTTTGATTTCTACGGAATCATACGTAATCTCCGTTTCTTTTTCTTTCAGGCTCACTACGTTATCTTCCGCCAAAATCAACAGTGTTTCTTCCGTCAGAGGCAAATCAGCTTTGGTATTCACTGCAAAGGTGGCAATATCCGGATCCAGCACCGAAGAATAACTCTTTAATAAGAAGAAACATCCCACGAGAATAGCAACACTGGCCGCCGAGCTCAATCCTATTAAGAAATAGTTCTTACGTTTCGCCTTCTCCTTATTTATATTGGTTGCCTGTATACGAATCCATAAATCATCCGTTTCCTCGTTTGAAAGTACTTCTTCTTTCTCTTTTGAAAAAACCTCCAAATATCTTTTTGCTGCTATATATTCATCTATATTAGAAGGATTCATCTGTTCAAATTCATCCCAGAACTTCTGTGTTTCTTCCGTAGGATGATTCATGGAAGAAATAAAGAAATCATTCTGAAGGAATTCTTCAAAAGTATATAGGGAAAAATCTGTATGTTTTTGTTCAGAGTTCATCATTTTCATTGTCTTTACGTATGAATAACAGTTGTACTTTCATTTTATACTCACCTTTTCCGAAGTTTTTTCCACTTTTTTTTGATAGGCAGGAAAAATAGGTTGATTATTCTCTCTTATTTTCTCTTAAATAAGTCCCGGATACGTCCCAAAGCCCGTTGAATGGAGTTAGAAACAGATTGATTATTCATGTCTGTCACCTTACTTATTTCATCGATACTCATCTCTTTGATATATCGATAATAAATAATTTCACGCTGTCTGTCCGTCAATACAGACATCATAGTATGCACGGTTGCCTGAACTTGTTTTTCCTGTTCATTATTAATATATATAGTTTCCGGAGTGGAGGGGGATTCGTCAACCGTCTCTTCTCTCTCACCTATTTCATCAAACGAAAGAGAATCTGTTGTTTTTTTTAGCGCATTAAAAAGAGTGTTTTTCAACGCTACCGTCAAATAAGCTGCAATATTATCTGTTGGGGCTAACTTTGCACGATTCATGTGAATTTTCACAAACACATCATGTATGCAATCTTTAATTAATTCTTTGTCTGAAGTATATAATAGTCCGAATCGAAACAGATCTTGCACCGTTCGATTATAGATTTGGGTATACGCACTCGAATCTCCCTCGAGAAACCTTTTCCACAAAAGGGAGTCGGAAAGAGTGTGTATATCTAAGTTCATTATAATAAGTATGCTTGATTTACAAGGACAAAAATAAAACAATAAATCAAAAAAAGCCCATCTTTATTAAAATATTAATTATGGATGGGCTGAACTTTTCAGATTTTACTTCAATGGGCTTGCCTTTACTCCCTCGAAAGTCATCTTTATGGGTTTTATTTTTCCATCTTTATCAAAGTACATACGGTCAACGCAGGTCACACGAGCGTTTCCATCCGTTTCACCCAATGGATGGCGATGATAAATGATGTACCATTCATCCTCTCCCGGCCCTTTTACAACTGAATGATGACCGGCACCTGTTCCAATTTTGGGATCTCTCTGTAATATTTTTGCTTCTCTTTTGAAGGGTCCGAACGGTGAGTCGGCAATGGCATAAGCAACACAATAATCTGGTCCGGTCCAACCGCCTTCCGACCACATAAAATAGTATTTTCCGTTACGTTTCAACATAAAAGGTCCCTCTACATATTTTTCGGGGGTTACTTCCTTATAAAGGGTACCATCTTCAAACGGTACGATACTCAACAAGTCCGGGGCCAGTTTCACCATATTACAATGTCCCCAGCCACCATAATACATATAATATTGTCCGTCATCATCTTTGTAAACAAACTGATCGATCGGTTGCGCACCATTTACAAATTTATCAATCAGAGGTTTGCCTAACGCATCTTTAAATGGTCCGGCAGGATTGTCAGCCACAGCTACACCAATACCGCCCAGTTCATTATTGCTTTGAATATCATTCGCACCGAAGAATATATAATATTTATCATTCGCATGAATCACGGCAGGTGCCCACAAAGCACGTTTAAACCAACTAATATTCTCTTTTGATAACACTTTCGGGTGCTTTGTCCAGTTCACCAGGTCTTTAGATGAGAAGGCATCCATGAAAGTCTGTTCGTCATAAGGCGCCGAATACGTAGGATAAATCCAGTATTCATCTCCAAATACAATTCCTTCCGGATCGGCATACCATCCCGGAAATACAGGATTGCCACTCGTCTTCGGTTGTTGATTGGCTTTTTGTCCAAATACAGACTGGGAACAGCAAATAACACTAAGAAGAATAAGGTGCTTCAGTTTCATACAATATCAATTTTAAAGTTCGTGCCACAAAGATGAGAAAAAACAACTAGAAATTCAATAAATACAAACCAATTAAGGATAAATACTAACCAATCTGCAAAAAAAAGATGATTTATCAGGATTTTGTGCTTTCTTTGCAGTGTCATTATTAGATGAAAAATACCATGAAAAGCAGATTGTTATTACTAGCCGTACTTTTAGTCATTATTTGTGCATCCTGTCAACCCAAGAAGAAAACAGAGCCGGAAAAGGAAGCCGTAACAGGAGCTACTTATACAAATCCGCTACGTGAAAGAGGAGCAGAGCCATGGGCTGTTTTTTATAAAGGGAAATATTATTATACGCAAGGCTCTGAAAGCAGAATCATGCTCTGGGAGACCAGTGATATTACAAATTTGAATGACAGTCTTAGAAAGCCGGTATGGATACCAACCGATCCAAGCAATTCCCATCACTTATGGGCCCCCGAAATGCATCGCATCAACAACAAATGGTATATTTACTTCGCAGCAGACGATGGTAATATGGACAATCACCAGATTTATGTGATTGAAAACGAGGCTGATATTCCTACAGAGGGTAAGTTTGTCATGAAAGGGCGCATACCGACCGACAAAGATAACAACTGGGCAATTCATGCGAGTACTTTCGAACACAACGGACAGCGTTACATGATTTGGTGCGGATGGCAAAAACGAAGAATTGACAGCGAGACACAATGTATTTACATCGCTTCGATGGAAAATCCGTGGACTCTTTCTTCCGACAGAGTTCTGATTTCCAAACCTGAATATGAATGGGAGTGTCAATGGGTGAATCCCGATGGCAGCAAAACAGCCTATCCGATCCATGTGAACGAAGCACCTCATTTCTTCCAGCCGAAGAATAAAGATAAAGTATGCATTTTTTATTCCGCCAGCGGTAGCTGGACTCCCTATTATTGTGTAGGATTGCTAACAGCAGACGCCAATGCCAACCTGTTGGACCCTGCTTCCTGGAAGAAACATCCGACACCCGTATTTCAGCAGGAACCGGAGAATGAAGTTTTTGGCCCCGGCGGCAGTTCTTTCGTCTCTTCACCGGATGGAAAGGAATGTTATATGCTTTATCATGCCCGTCAGATACCGAATGATGCTCCGGGTGCAATGGACTCACGTACTCCCCGCTTACAAAAAATAGAGTGGGACAAAGATGGGATGCCTATACTGGGAATACCACAAAAAGAAGGAGAACCCATGGCAAAGCCATCTGGTTCTCCAATCAATTAGACTAATTACATTTTGTACTTTCAGGTCCAAGGTATGAACGTTTTAATCCTCCCATGTCGATGACTATTTTTTGAATAACAAAAGAATCTCACTGATACAGTAGTTCTAGTTATTCAGTTCTATTTTTTATCTTCAAAATGATAGTTATATGGATTCCGCTTAAAATGATAACGATTTCTTGGCACGGGCAATGGGTCTTGTACACGGAGTTCCCAAGTCATCAATTCTTCCAGCAATTCTATTTGTTTGGAGGCATATTTCTTTTTATTATAAAGGTTATTAATCTCGGAAGGATCGGCTTTTAAGTTATACAATTCACCACGGCCATAATTGTCAAGTACCAGTTTCCAGTCATCTTTGCGAACCATACGTTCAGTTCCGCTTTGTGTCCAGGTATTCAGTTCGTCAAAGTGAGCTATTTTATTGGGTTGCAAAGCCCCCTCTTTAACAAATGTCAACGGTTCATCCCGAGTAAAATCTTCACCACCGAAACCTTGCTGCACCATAATGCTTGAAAACTCTTTTTGGGGATATGACTTACCAGTCAGCATCGGCCATAAACTGCGTCCCTGCACTCCGATAGGTATATCTGCACCGATAGCCGTACAAATGGTGGGAAAGATATCAGCAATAGAAACATGTGCATCCATTGGAGCATTTTGCGGATGAATATCGCATCCTGCCCAGATCATTGGAATACGGGTGAGACATTCAGGCACTCCCGCACCTTTACGAATCAAGCCATATTCCCCACAATAATCTCCGTGATCTGACAGGATTACAAAAATGGTATTTTCATAAAGTCCGGCAGCTTTGAATCCTTCAATCAGACGTTTGGTCTGATCATCTATCAGGCGAAGCATTCCTAAATAATTTCCACGCAAACGAGGAAGATCTTCTGCCAGGTTCGGGCAGGCTGTATCTTCCAATTCCGCCAAAATCTCATACTTATTTCCTTTTTTAGATAAATCTTTCCGGCTAGTCAAGGTTGCCGGTATCTTTTCCGGAGAAAACATCGAGAAATAAGGCTCTGATATCTGATATGGATTATGCGGTTCAGGCATTGAAACCCACATAAAGAATGCTGAATCTTTTTGCAGTTTCGCCCAAGCTAAGGCTTTAGTGACAATCTTCACCGGGTTCTGCGCTTCTGCCGGGAAAGGAGTAGGTTCTAAATATTGTCCTCTCGCTTTATTATTCAGAAAATATGCAAAGTCCTTATCTTCTTGTGTATCACGCTGATTCTTTCCCCAATGAAAATATTCCTCACAATAATCAAAATCTTTCCCTTTCACATGCGCATGGTTCTTACCTACTAACGCAGTTTTATATCTTTGTTCCTTAAACACTTCGAGCATATCTTTCTTATAATACATGTCGGGAGTGTTGTGGTTCGTACGGACATGCGTAGCAGTCGGATAACGTCCTGTAAACATGGAACAACGCGCAGGCATACTAGCAGGAGCTACCGTATACGCTTTATCAAACCACACATTACTCAATGCCAACGAATCGGCAAAAGGAGTCACAGCCATCGGAAAACCTTCGCGACCACACAAATCAGCTCGCTGTTGGTCGGTCATGATGATAACAACATTGGGTTTGGGTGTTTGTGCCGACATTGGGATGATATTTATCATACCGGAAACAGCAGAGATTGAGAATAAAACTTTTCTATTCATAACATAATATCGTAATAAGTTAGTAACAAGAAGTGTATGAATTACTCACACCCAAAGTTCGGCAATCTTTCCGATAAGTTACGAAAATAGCCATTCAATAAAGGACAAAAATTAGTCAATAGTCCATTTTATTAGCAAAAAAGCTCTTTATTTGATCAAAAAGAAGAGAATTTATTGTTTTTTGAACGGCAAATTTCCTTTATTCTCTTTTAATTCCCCTTTCTTTGCAATATCCTTTTAAAGAATTTATATCTAATAACTAACTATATTTTTATACCATGAACATGAAAAAGAATTTTCTAACAATGCTGCTTGCATTGGCTTTATGCGGTTCGACTTTTGCTCAATGGAAACCTGCCGGTGACAAAATCAAAACATCGTGGGGAGAACAGCTTGACCCTAAAAACGTATTGCCGGAATATCCGCGTCCTATCATGGAACGCAACGACTGGAAAAACCTGAACGGGCTTTGGAAATATGCAATCACAAAGAAAGGTGATCCTACGCCTGCTGCTTACCAAGGCGATATTCTTGTTCCTTTTGCCGTAGAATCGTCTTTATCAGGCGTAGGTAAAATGATAAACGAGAAAGAGGAGTTGTGGTACCAACGCACTTTTGACGTTCCTTCTGCCTGGCGTGGTAAACAAATCCTGTTGCATTTCGGAGCAGTAGACTGGAAAGCAGAAGTTTGGGTGAATGATGTAAAAGTAGGCGAACACACAGGCGGATTTACTCCTTTCTATTTCGATATTACTTCTGTACTTAATAAAGGAAATAATGACTTGGTAGTAAAAGTATGGGACCCTTCAGATCGTGGCGAACAACCCAGAGGAAAACAAATAGCAAATCCTCATGGCATTTGGTACACTCCGGTTACAGGTATCTGGCAAACAGTGTGGTTGGAACCGGTAGCACCACAATACATCACTAATCTGAAAACTACTCCTGATATTGACAATAATTCTGTTAAGGTAGAAGTTGCCGCCAATACAACTTCTGCAGATAAAGTGGAAGTAAAAGTATTCGATGGCAAGAACCTTGTAGCCAAAGGCGCAGCGTTGAACGGAGTACCTGTTGAACTGGCAATGCCTGCTAATGCTAAACTGTGGTCTCCGGACTCTCCTTTCCTCTACAACATGGAAGTGACTCTGTATAAGGACGGAAAAGCAATAGACCAGGTAAAGAGTTATACAGCTATGCGTAAATATTCTATCCGCAAAGGTCAGAATGGCATCACTCGCCTGCAATTGAACAACAAAGACTATTTCCAGTTCGGCCCGCTCGACCAGGGATGGTGGCCTGACGGTTTGTATACTGCACCGACAGACGAAGCATTGGTTTATGACTTGAAGAAGACGAAAGACTTCGGCTACAACATGGTACGTAAGCACGTCAAAGTAGAACCTGCACGTTGGTACACTCATTGCGACCAATTAGGATTGATCGTATGGCAAGATATGCCGAACGGTGGTCCTAGCCCACAGTGGCAAGCACGCAACTACTTTAACGGCAGAGAAGTGATTCGTTCCGCTGCTTCGGAAGCTAACTACCGCAAAGAATGGAAAGAAATCATCGACTGTCTGTATTCTTATCCGAGTATCGCCGTATGGGTTCCTTTCAATGAAGCATGGGGACAATTCAAGACTCCGGAAATCGTAGCATGGACTAAAGAATACGATCCTAGCCGCCTGGTGAATCCTGCCAGCGGTGGTAATCACTATACTTGTGGCGATATTCTCGACCTTCACCACTATCCGGGCCCGAACATGTTCCTTTACGATCCGAGACGCGCTACCGTATTGGGTGAATATGGAGGTATCGGTTTGGTAGTAGAAGGAAACACTTGGGTGAATGACAAGAAAAACTGGGGTTATGTGAAGTTCAATACATCGGACGAAGTAACGAACGAATACATTAAATATGGCAAACATCTGTTGGAATTGATCCAGAAAGGATTCTCTGCTGCCGTATATACCCAGACAACAGACGTAGAAGGTGAAATCAACGGTCTGATGACTTATGACCGTAAAGTTATCAAGATGAATGAAGCTAAAGTCAGAGAAATCAACCAACAGATCTGTAACTCTCTGAATAAATAATAAATAGAATAATACTCTTTTCCTTGTTGAAACTAAAACAGCACCTCTGACGTCTATTCAGGGTGCTGTTTTTTTATTTTTTCAGAAATGCTTATTCTTCCTGCATGAAGTTCTTTACCTGATTCCAACTATTCTTCGTATCATTCGATACTTTTTCACCAGGAGTAGAACGGCCATTCTCTACATATTGCTTCATAACCCGCTTCATCTCTTTCACCTCATTTTCATAACGTTTATCACTGATAATGTTTTCTTTTTCCGAAGGATCTTTCACGATATCAAACAATTGCATCGGAGGGAATTTTTCTACATCGGAGGGTTTGACAGGATAGGAAAAGCCACCCGAACCTCCATAGAACACCAATTTCAGTTGGGAAGTACGCAAAGACAAATACCCCTCTCCCGCTTCGTGCACCAAGTCCTTACGCGCAGAAGCACCTTTCTTACTCAATATCGGCCACATACTGTAACTGTCAACAGCTTCTTCTGTCTCCAAATTGTGGTTAAGCATTTGGGCAAAAGTGGCATAAAAGTCTACCAATGAGACTAGAGAGTTATTTGTCTCTTTCCCATATTTTCCTTTCCAGGAGACAATAAGGGGAATTCTGTGTCCGCCTTCGTAAATATCGCTTTTGTAGCCTCTGTAGATGTAACTAGGAAAATGTCCTTTCTTTTCCATATCTTTCACGCCGATATAACCGGCACACCCATTATCCGAAGCAAAGACAATGATGGTATTATCCAGTTGTTTATTCTTCTTCAATGTTTTTACGATTTGGCGCACCATGTCGTCTATCATGACTACGAAATCGCCATAAGGACCGATACTGGTTTTGCCCTGAAACTCTTTCGAAGGCAATATAGGGGTGTGAGGAGCAGTAATAGGCAAATATAAAAAGAATGGTTTCTTGCTGTCTTTCTGCTCATTGATATAGTTCAGGCTATGACGAATGATGTTGGGAAAACATTCTTCCGGCTTGAAATCGGCTCCTGCCATTCCTCCGTGCATCAGTAATGCCAGATTCTTTTTCTGGGGTTCTATCACATGATCGGGGATAGAGGTGGCTTTGTTATTTTCCACATAAACATAGGGAGAAATATCCAATGAAGCGGGTATGCCGAAATAGTAATCAAATCCTC
The DNA here is from genome assembly GCF_027257075.1 of Bacteroides sp. LFL-34. NCBI lineage: Bacteria > Pseudomonadati > Bacteroidota > Bacteroidia > Bacteroidales > Bacteroidaceae > Bacteroides > Bacteroides sp. LFL-34. The sequence goes on from NZ_JAPQKZ010000039.1 coordinate 68,947, forward strand.
TGTCGGTGGGTCCGTTCTTGATCGGAAGCGAGAAATCTATATCTTTCATGCTTCTGCCATTGTTCGTATATCCCCAGTCCCAACCTAAGTGCCATTTACCGATACAAGCGGTATTATAGCCATTCGCTGAAAACATTTGCGCGATTGTGCGACGTTCAGGATCAATCATTGCAGGCGAATCGCCATCAAGACCACCTCGTTTCAGCTTGGTTCGCCACGGATACCTTCCAGTCAGAAGAGAATATCTGGAAGGAGTGGATAAAGCGGAAGAAGCATGGGCATCCGTAAAGGCAATCCCGTGCTCGGCCAGTTTGTCAATGTTAGGAGTATGGATTTTAGATTCGGGATTAAAGGCCGAGATGTCTCCATAACCCAAATCATCCGCCAATATAAATACGATATTGGGCGTTTGCGCTTTTACAGCAGCAGCTGTAAGAAGTGCAGAGGAGATTGTGATTAGTTTATTCATATATTGAATGTATTAAAGCTATAGTTTATGTATGATATAACCTATCTCTTCATGTTTTCCAACCGACATGCCCGGATTATCTGACTGACATCTCAATCGTTCCACTCCAGTAGACAAGTCTTTTCACTCCAGTGAACGAATCTATGCACTCTAGTGAACACCCCTCGTCACTCTAGTGGAACGATGGAGATGCTCTATCAATAACTGGACGATAACGAATGAAAAACATGCCGGCATAGGGTTGTTTGAATGATAAGTACCTTTCATCTGTTTTCAATGTAAATAAGATCAGCAACCATCGTCTATGCAATCATCATGAGAAATGTATGAGAAATGCAGGACGAATACAGGGCAGATGTATGAGAAATCATTGAAAAACGAATGAGAAATAGCCGTTTTTTAGTTAAAATATCTGTAAAAAGTATGAGAAATGCCTGCATAGAAAGCATTTCTCATACTATATATTACTGATTATAAACTCATTATCTAGATTTTATGAGAAATGAGAAATAAAAAAGACAAATCTCGGTTCTTCGTCAAATTTGGTGGTAATCTCTTTTTTATTTCAACTGTCTTCTTCTTTCTTAATCCTATTAAAAGTTGTAGATATGTTTGCTTTTTAGTAACTTTAAAGACACCACATC
>NZ_JAPQKZ010000040.1:0-69856 GCF_027257075.1 Bacteroides sp. LFL-34
AATACGCAGAAGAATAATGTAGTAGATAACTTACTAATCCGTAACCTATTACCATAATGAGCAATTAACACACGCTCATTTCCAGCGGTTTACACTCTTTTAGTAACTTCCGGCAACAAAGATACAAATTATTTCGATGGTTCGTGATAAAATTATATCTTTGCACGGTTTTTACTAAGAAACTGAATAACAATACATCGAAAATATGATAGCTAAGATTGAACAACTTCTGAAAGAGGTGGAAGCCTTACACGCCTCCAATGCCGAAGAACTCGAAGCTCTCCGCATCAAATACCTAAGTAAGAAGGGAGCCATTAACGACTTAATGGCAGATTTCCGTAATGTAGCTGCCGAACAGAAAAAAGAAGTCGGCATGAGACTGAATGAACTGAAAACAAAAGCGCAGGACAAAATCAACGCGCTGAAAGAAATGTTTGAAAGTCAGGACAACGATTGTGACGGACTGGATTTGACGCGTTCGGCTTATCCTGTAGAACTCGGTACACGCCACCCGCTCACCATTGTAAAGAACGAAATCATTGATATCTTTGCCCGTCTGGGATTCAGCATTGCCGAAGGTCCGGAAATTGAAGATGACTGGCACGTGTTCTCGGCACTGAACTTTGCCGAAGACCATCCGGCACGCGATATGCAGGATACTTTCTTTATCGAAGCTCACCCGGACGTAGTATTGCGTACACATACTTCTTCTGTACAGACCCGTGTGATGGAAACTTCACAGCCTCCTATCCGCATCATCTGTCCGGGACGTGTATATCGTAACGAAGCTATCAGCTATCGCGCACACTGTTTCTTCCATCAGGTAGAAGCGCTGTATGTAGATAAAAACGTATCATTCACCGACTTGAAGCAGGTATTGCTGCTCTTCGCCAAAGAAATGTTCGGTGCTGATACAAAGATCCGTCTGCGTCCGTCTTACTTCCCGTTTACCGAACCAAGTGCGGAAATGGATATCAGCTGTAATATCTGCGGCGGTAAAGGATGTCCGTTCTGTAAACACACCGGCTGGGTAGAAATCCTCGGTTGCGGTATGGTAGACCCGAACGTACTTGAATCAAATGGTATAGACAGCAAAATATACAGCGGTTATGCCCTCGGTATGGGTATCGAGCGTATCACAAACCTGAAATATCAGGTGAAAGACCTCCGTATGTTCTCTGAAAACGATACACGCTTCCTAAAAGAATTCGAAGCGGCATATTAATAATGTGCTAAATTTACCAGTATGCCAATGTTCCCAATGAAACCGTCGGACGGTGATCGGGACATTGGCATATTCATCAACAGACCAATCAGGCCAACGGCGTTGGTTTCCAATCAATGCGAATCGGTCGATTGAACGATCATTCATTATGGCAAAGGATAGACTCATTACTCCCAGTTATTGTTTCATCTTGGCAGCCAACTTCCTGCTATACTTCGGTTTCTGGTTGCTGATTCCTGTTTTGCCGTTCTATTTATCCGAATTCTTCCAAGCTGGAAATTCCACTATCGGCATTGTCCTCTCCTGCTACACGGTGGCAGCTCTCTGTATCCGTCCATTTTCCGGTTATCTGCTCGACACGTTTGCCCGAAAACCTCTTTATCTGTTTGCTTACTTCATCTTTATGATGATGTTCGGCGGATATTTAATTGCCGGTTCCCTTACCTTATTTATTATATTCCGAATCATTCATGGCGTCTCTTTCGGAATGGTCACAGTAGGCGGAAACACGGTAGTAATAGACATTATGCCCTCTTCTCGGCGAGGGGAAGGCTTAGGTTATTACGGGCTTACCAACAATACAGCCATGTCCATCGGACCGATGTTCGGACTGTTTCTGCATGATGCGGGAGTTTCTTTTGCTACGATATTCTGCTATGCATTCGGTTCCTGTATTTTAGGTTTTCTATGCGCAAGTCTGGTTAAAACGCCCTACAAGCCTCCTGTGAAACGGGAACCGATCTCGCTCGACCGCTTTATCCTGATGAAAGGACTGCCTGCCGGACTTAGTCTGCTGTTACTTTCCATCCCTTACGGAATGACGACCAACTATGTTGCCATGTACGCCCGCCAAATAGGATTGAACACACAAACCGGATTCTTCTTCACCTTTATGGCAGTCGGTATGGCCATCTCGCGTATCTTTTCAGGAAAACTGGTGGATCGCGGAAAAATAACGCAAGTAATAGCTGCCGGATTATACCTGGTTGTTTTCAGCTTCTTCCTGCTTTCAACTTGTGTATATCTGATTCAATGGAATGATACAGCCTGTACCCTACTGTTTTTTGGCATCGCATTATTAATGGGTGTCGGGTTTGGAATTATGTTTCCGGCATTTAACACGCTGTTTGTCAACCTCGCCCCCAACAGTCAGCGGGGAACAGCGACTTCCACCTACCTCACTTCCTGGGATGTAGGAATCGGTATCGGTATGCTGACGGGAGGATATATCGCAGAAATAAGTACATTTGATAAGGCCTATCTTTTCGGAGCCTGCCTGACGGTAGTTTCCACCCTCTATTTCAAACTAAAAGTGACGCCTCATTACCATAAAAACAAGCTACGATGAGAAAGAAAGAACGTTATGAGAAAGTAATCGCCTGGTTTCAGGACAATGTACCTGTAGCCGAAACCGAACTGCATTACAACAATCCGTATGAGTTGCTGATCGCTGTTATTCTTTCTGCACAATGTACGGACAAACGGGTGAATATCATCACTCCTCCTTTGTATAAAGATTTTCCGACTCCGGAAGCATTGGCTGCCACTACGCCGGAAGTGATTTTCGAATATATACGAAGCGTGTCTTATCCCAACAACAAAGCCAAACATCTGGTCGGTATGGCAAAGATGCTGGTGAATGACTTCAATAGCGAGGTGCCGGATAATCTGGAAGATCTGATAAAGTTGCCCGGTGTAGGAAGAAAGACTGCCAATGTGATTCAGTCGGTTGTATTCAAAAAAGCGGCAATGGCGGTAGATACACACGTGTTCCGTGTCAGCCACCGTATCGGACTGGTGCCGGACAGTTGCACCACCCCGTTCAGCGTGGAAAAAGAACTGGTGAAGAATATTCCGGAAAAGCTCATACCGATTGCCCATCACTGGCTCATCCTGCACGGCCGTTACGTTTGTCAGGCACGTACTCCCAAATGTGACACCTGTGGTTTGCAAATGATGTGCAAATATTTCTGTAACACCTATAAAGTTACAAAAGAGGAACCAAAAGCCAAGAATAAATAACGATTTAATAGCAAGGAACCGAAATAAATAGTAACTTTGCGGTCGTTCTAAAAGAAGAATTTTAAAAACACTTTTAAATAAAAATAGAGTATTATGCAGACAATTGACAAATTCAATTTTGCCGGTAAAAAGGCATTTGTTCGCGTGGACTTCAATGTACCCCTGGACGAAAACTTCAACATTACAGATGACACTCGTATGCGTGCAGCTCTTCCTACTTTGAAGAAGATTCTGGCAGACGGCGGAAGCATCATCATTGGCTCTCACCTGGGCCGTCCGAAAGGCGTTGCCGATAAATTCTCTTTGAAACATATCATCAAGCATCTGTCTGAATTGCTGGGCGTTGAAGTTCAGTTCGCTAACGACTGCATGGGCGAAGAAGCTGCTGTAAAAGCTGCTGCTCTGCAACCGGGAGAAGTGCTGTTGCTCGAAAACCTTCGTTTCTACGCTGAAGAAGAAGGCAAACCAAGAGGTTTGGCAGAAGATGCAACTGACGAAGAAAAAGCTGCTGCTAAGAAAGCAGTAAAAGAAAGCCAGAAAGAATTTACCAAGAAATTGGCTTCTTACGCTGACTGCTACGTAAACGACGCATTCGGTACTGCTCACCGTGCACACGCTTCTACAGCATTGATCGCTAAATATTTCGATGTAAACAACAAGATGTTCGGTTACTTGATGGAAAAAGAAGTGAAAGCTGTTGATAAAGTATTGAACGATATCAAACGTCCGTTCACTGCTATCATGGGTGGTTCTAAAGTTTCTTCTAAAATCGAAATCATCGAAAACCTGTTGAGCAAGGTGGACAACCTGATCATCGCCGGTGGTATGACTTATACATTTACTAAAGCAATGGGTGGTAAAATCGGTATCTCTATCTGTGAGGACGACAAACTTGACCTGGCTTTGGATTTGATGAAAAAAGCAAAAGAAAAAGGTGTAAACCTGGTATTGGCTGTTGACGCTAAGATTGCTGACGCATTCTCTAACGATGCAAATACTAAATTCTGTGCTGTTGACGAAATTCCTGACGGATGGGAAGGTCTTGATATCGGTCCTAAGACTGAAGAAATCTTCGCTAACGTTATCAAAGAATCTAAGACTATTCTTTGGAACGGTCCTACAGGCGTATTCGAATTTGACAACTTCACTCACGGCTCACGTGCAGTAGGTGAAGCAATCGTTGAAGCAACTAAGAACGGCGCATTCTCACTTGTTGGTGGTGGCGACTCTGTAGCTTGTGTTAACAAGTTTGGTTTGGCTAGCGGTGTATCTTATGTTTCAACTGGTGGTGGCGCATTGCTCGAAGCAATCGAAGGAAAAGTTCTTCCGGGTATCGCTGCTATTCAAGAATAAGATAATTGTTAAAATCACATAGTTAATTATTAGAAGGGCAGTTCTTTGTGAAAAGAGTTGCCCTTATTTATAAAAACAGAATTCCTCTTATTTATAAAAACGAGGTATGAAAAGACCGATACTATTCTTTTGGTTCATCCTTTTCTTCCTTTACTCTTGTCAGAGTAAGAAAGGAGACAGCTCTTTTTTACCTCTAACCGAACTGCAACCACTTACCCTGGGCATGATGCCTACACTGGACGGACTTCCTTTTCATATAGCCAAAACGCAAGGCATTTACGACTCATTAGGACTGGATTTGACCATTCTTTCATTCAACTCTGCCAACGACCGGGACGCTGCTTTCCAAACCCGGAAAATAGATGGCATGATTACTGACTATCCCAGTGCGGTAGCATTACAAGCTATTCATCATACTGATTTAGGATTCATCCTGAAGAATGATGGTTATTTCTGCTTCATTGTCTCCAAAGAAAGTAACATCAACCAACTGGAACAGCTCAAGGAAAAGAATATCGCCGTGTCGCGCAACACAGTTATCGAATATGCCACCGACCAGCTATTAAGCAAAGCCGGAATCAAGCATGCGGAAATAAACATGCCGGAAATCGGCCAGCTTCCTCTCCGTCTGCAAATGTTGCAGTACAATCAAATTGATGCCTCTTTCCTACCCGACCCTGCCGCATCCATCGCCATGAACAGTAAACATCGTTCATTGGTAAGTACGCAAGAGTTGGGTATCGATTTCACCGCTACCGCTTTTTCACGAAAAGCGCTCAACGAGAAGAGAGAAGAAATCGAGCTACTCATCACAGGATATAACCTGGGAGTAGATTACATAAAAATGCACCCGCAGAAAGAATGGGAGCAAGTATTGATAGAAATAGGTGTGCCCGAAAATCTGACAGGACTCGTCGCCCTCCCCAATTATCAAAAAGCAAAACGCCCCTCCGCTGAAGCGATAGACAAGGCTATACACTGGTTGAAAGAAAATCACCGAATACCCCAAACCTACTCTGAAAAGAATCTGATTGACACTACATTTATTCCCACAGTATCAACCATAATACAGTATCAACCATAATCAAAATCAAATAACAACTAACTCATGCGAAAAACACTACTCCAACTCTTAACCTTTGTATTATGCATTACAAGTATGCAAAATCCTCTCCTGGCACAGGAGCAGACACCATTAAATCAAGTTGTCAACACACTGAAAGAACGGATTAGTCTCTCCGGATATGCCCAACTGGGATACACTTATGACGATGCAGCGAATCCGGATAACACATTCGACATCAAACGAATCATTTTCATGGCACACGGAAAGATCACCAAACGGTGGACTTGTGATTTTATGTACGACTTCTACAACGGGGGCATGTTACTCGAAGTGTATACCGATTATCAGTTTCTCCCCGGACTTACGGCACGTATCGGTGAATTCAAGGTTCCTTATACCATAGAAAACGAATTGTCTCCTACTACAGTAGAACTTATCAATTGCTATTCACAGTCTGTCTGCTATCTGGCAGGAGTAAGCGGTAGCGATAAGTGTTACGGAATGACTTCCGGACGGGATATCGGTATGATGCTTCACGGGAAATTATTTCGTGACTTCCTACAATATAAAGTAGCTGTAATGAACGGACAGGGACTGAATACCAAAGACAAAAACAGTCAAAAAGATGTGGTCGGTAATCTGATGGTTAATCCGCTGAAATGGTTGTCCGTAGGTGGTTCGTTTATCCGCGGAACAGGACACGCCATAGCTGACTCTGAATATACCGGAATCAAAGCAGGAGAAAATTACGCCAAGAGACGCTGGAGTGCAGGAGGGGTTGTCACCACTTCCACTTTTAATCTGCGTACGGAATATCTTGCCGGAAAAGATCGGAGTGTGAAAAGCGAAGGTTTCTATGCAACAGGAAGCGTGCGTTTTGCCCGGAATTTCGATTTCATCGCTTCGTACGATTATTTCAACCCTAACAAGAGTGCAGATTTCAAACAAAATAACTATATTGCAGGCGTACAATACTGGTTTTATCCCAGATGCCGGTTACAGGCACAATACACCTTTTGTAATAAGAAAGGAGATGGACAAAAAGATTCCAACCTGATACAAGCACAGGTACAAGTGAGGTTTTAAATTCAAGGACTAAATTTAAGTATTAGGTATTAAGTATTAGAGCCGAAGTATCAGGGTTAAGTTCCAAGGTAAAGTATCAAGGCTATAGTAAGTAGTACCTTAACAATAGGATTAAAGCAGTAGAGTTGAAGCAGCCGAATCAAATAATTATAAAATATAAATCTTATTAATAACAGAACAAAAAACATGGAAAGTAAAATCGCCGAAACCAACGCCCGAATAGACGTGGCCGACGTATTAAGAGGATTGGCAGTAATGGGGATCATCCTCTTGCACAGCATCGAACACTTTAATTTCTATTCTTTCCCGGAAGAAGTCCCTTTTGAATGGATGAAATTTACCGATCAGGCTATCTGGAGAGGATTATTCTTCACATTCAGTAATAAAGCATACGCTGTATTTGCTTTGCTCTTCGGTTTCAGTTTCTATATTCAGGACAATAACCAACAACGGAGAGGGAAAGATTTCCGCCTGCGTTTTTTATGGAGATTATTCATCCTATTCATTATAGGACAATTCAATGCCGCTTTCTTTACCGGCGAAATATTAACCATGTATGCGATTTTAGGAATTATCCTGCCGATATTCTGCCGGATGAGTGACCGTACAGTTGCCATCTTTGCTACTTTATTAATCCTTCAACCTATCGACTGGGCAAAACTGATCTATGCCTTGTGCAATCCTGACTATGTGGCAGGTAAAAGTTTGGCAGGTTATTATTTCAGCATCGCTTTCGACGTACAAAAACATGGCAACTTCCTTGAAACAGTCCGCATGAATATGTGGGAAGGACAAATGGCTAACATGACCTGGGCTTTGGAACATGGACGTATCTTACAAACACCGGGATTATTCCTATTCGGAATGCTGGTTGGCCGCCGCAAATATTTCCTGTATAGCGAACAGAACGAACGCTTGTGGTTAAAAGCATTAGCCATTTCGCTTCTCTGCTTCTTCCCCATCTACGGATTGAACAATATGTTGCCGGAATTCATCGAACGGAGTGCCGTCCTTGTTCCTCTACAGTTGATATTAAGTTCATTCAGCAGCCTTAGTTTCATGGTATTACTGGTGACAGGATTACTGTTGACTTTCTACCGTGTGAAAGACCGCAGTTTCTTTATGCGTTTCACATCTTATGGTAAAATGAGTTTAACGAATTATCTCGGGCAATCCATTTTCGGTTCTCTTTTGTTCTATCATTGGGGATTCGAATTGGGACGATATTTAGGAATCACCTATAGCTTCCTTTTTGGCATCCTTTTTGTTCTATTACAAATGGTATTCTGTTCGTGGTGGCTCCGACACCATAAACATGGTCCTTTTGAGGGTCTCTGGAAACGTTTGACCTGGATTGGAAAAAATAAATAATTAAATAATGATGAACGAAAAAACGATTAATGAACAATACGCATATATACGTACCTTACTTGAAGAGAAAAGGCTCAAGGAAGCTCTGATGCAGTTGGAATCTCTGCTGTGGCAGTGTCCTGACTGGGATCTACGCACTCGCCTGGAACAATTGCAGACTTCCTACAAATATATGCTGGAATACATGAAACAGGGAGCAAATGACCCTGAACGATGGAATCTGTATCAGAAAATGGTATCAGACACGTGGGGAATTGCCGACCAATCACGTTTGCTCATATTGGATAACGCTTCATCAAGATACTATCATGAAGTACGACGTACTCCCAAATCGCCAGATTTGTCAAACTATGGTCTTAAAACCATATTACACATACTGGAGTCTTTTAATGACGACTTGGCAGTCAGTGGATTACTGTCTGACGAAAAGATGGATGAAGTATTAAAGCGGCATGAGGACACGCTCAAGTTTATGTTTATCAGAACATGGACGAACAGTGCCTGGACTCCCGAAGACGAGGAAGATGCAAAAGCCATGCTTGCCTCGGAATTACTTCCGGGAGACGACTTATGCTTATTTGTCAGTGCCCTCACATTGAGCTTGATGGAATGTTTCGACTTACGAAAAATAATGTGGTTGCTTGATGCTTACGAGCATCCCAACGTCAACGTCAGCCAACGGGCATTGGTTGGTGCGATGATTATTTTCCACATTTACAGAAGCCGACTTACTTTCTATCCGGAACTGATAAAAAGGGTGGATCTCATGGAAGAAATTCCTTCATTCAGAGAAGATGTCGCTCGCATTTACCGCCAAATGCTATTATGTCAGGAAACGGAAAAGATTGACAAAAAGATGAGGGAGGAGATTATTCCCGAAATGCTGAAGAATGTTTCCTCCATGAAAAATATGCGGTTCGGCTTTGAAGAAAGCGATGAAGAGAACAACGACATGAATCCGGATTGGGAAGATGCATTCGAGAAATCCGGACTGGGGGATAAATTGCGTGAAATGAACGAATTGCAGTTGGAGGGTGCAGATGTATATATGAGTACTTTTGCGGCTTTGAAAAACTATCCGTTCTTCCGCGAGGTGCATAACTGGTTTTATCCATTCAGCAAGCAACAGTCTAATGTGCTCAAGGCAATGAAGCAGGCAGGAAATCAGGGAGGCAGTCTACTGGATTTAATTCTTCAATCGGGATTTTTCAGTAACAGTGATAAGTACTCTCTCTTTTTCACGATCCATCAATTGCCACAGTCACAACAGGATATGATGTTGAGCCAACTGAATGAACAACAGGTTGCAGAATTGGCGGAGAAATCGAATGTTGAGACGATGAAGAAATTCAATGAACGTCCGGGAACGGTCAGCAACCAGTACCTGCACGATTTGTATCGTTTCTTCAAACTTAGTGTGCGCAAGAGTGAATTCAGAGATATTTTTAAAGAGAAGCTCGATCTTCATCATGTCCCTGCACTCGACAATATATTGCACTGGGAAGATGTATTATTCCCCATTGCCGATTTCTACCTGTCAAAGGAACGTTGGGACGAGGCTATCGAAATTTATGAAGAGTTGGAAACGATTGGCGGATTCGAAGGAGAGAGTGCTGAATATTACCAGAAGTTTGGCTATGCATTGCAGAAAAGAAAGAAATATGCAGAAGCTATCCAGGCTTACCTGAAAGCAGACACGTTGAAACCGGATAATATCTGGAACAATCGCCATCTGGCTATTTGTTATCGGTTGAACAGAAATTACCAGGTAGCAATCACCTATTATAAGAAGGTAGAAGAAGCTGCTCCGGAAGATACCAATGTGACTTTCCATATCGGTAGCTGTCTGGCCGAATTGGGGCAATATGAAGAAGCACTGAATTATTTCTTCAAACTGGATTTCATCGAGAACAACTGTATTAAGGCATGGCGTGGTATCGGATGGTGTTCATTTATCAGCCAGAAACATGAACAGGCGATGAAGTATTATGAAAAAATAATAGAACAAAAGCCTCTGGCTATTGACTATATGAATGCAGGACATGTTGCCTGGGTGATGGGAGATATTCAGAAAGCGTCCGTTTTCTATGGAAAAGCCATTACGGCTAGTGGAAACCGGGAACGATTCCTGGAAATGTTCCATAAAGATGAAGAAGCTCTTCTCACACAAGGAATTCGGGAAGAAGATATTCCTCTGATGTTGGATTTATTATAGTCTTCCACATCTTTCAGTTTGGGATATTCAGTAAATGTTCCTGCTTAAAAATACAGAAAAAGGCTGCCTCATTTTCTATTTTGAGGTAGCCTTTGTGCATTATTGGACTAAGTATATCTTATGTATTTCATGTAATCAATAAGTTTATTACACTGATATATTCAGATATATTCAAGATACTTACTACAGCTTTTTCAACTCTCCGTACAGTTTCTGTATGGGAAGCCCCATAATATTATAGAAACTACCGGAAATTGATTTAACCCCGATATACCCGATCCACTCCTGAACGCCATAAGCTCCTGCCTTATCCATTGGCTGATAACGATCTACGTAATACAGGATTTCATCTTCCGACAAGACATCAAACAGCACTTCGGAGGAAGCGGTAAAGCTTTTTTGCCACTCGGTAGTAGTCAGGCAAACCCCTGTGAAAACCTGATGAGATTTTCCCGAGAGAGCGCGAAGCATTTCAATGGCTCCTTCCCTACCCTCCGGTTTTCCAAGCACTTTCCCATCTAACCAAACTATGGTATCTGCCGTAATCAATAATTCTCCCGGCTTCATCATGGTACGGTAGGCATCCGCCTTTTCACGGGCAATATATTCAGGTATTTCAGCACCCACCAATGTATCCGGGTATGACTCGTCTACATCCGGCAATGTTCTGACTACATAGTCTACTCCTAGTCCCGACATCAGTTCTTTCCGACGGGGAGAATTGGAAGCTAATATAATCTGATATTTATTTAAGTTATCAAGCATGGTTTTATTCGTTATTAAACAACGATTATTTATGATTAAGTTACCAACCGAAGGCGTCTTCCGCCATCCATAGACCGTGAGCTTTCAGCACCTGCTCCACTACATCACGTCCGCATCCACGACCACCGTCTGCATAAGAAATATACTTTGCAACGGATTTCACTTCCGGCACGGCATCTTTCGGGCAGCATGGCAGTCCGCACTCACACATCACTTCAATATCCGGCACGTCATCACCCATATATAGAATTTCATCATCGGTCAATCCGTACTTATCACGAAAAGCACGATAATCATGTATCTTCACAGCAGAACCCATGTATAAATCCTTCACTCCCAGTCCCTCAAAACGGATACGTACCGCTTCTGTCCGGCCACCGGTGATGATAGCTATGTGAAGTCCTTTTTTCACAGCCAACTGGATGGCGTACCCATCTTTGATATTCACCGTGCGCATCGGTTCTCCGGAAGGATGCAAAGGTACGGTTGTCGAACTCAATACTCCGTCCACATCAAAAGCTAAAGCTTTGATACGGGATAAATCATAATTGATGGTGCTCATGGATACTTTTGCTCATTAGTTTATATATTTCCTGCAATGCCGGAGAATCTACCAACATGGCAAGATGATTACTCATCACATTCTCATCGTAACGAACAGCGGGTCCGGTCTGTGCATCACGTGGCGCCAATTCGTGGACTTTACGTGCTGTTTCATCTATCAGCGGAAGCATGACATCGAAAGGCAAGTTGTATTTTTCAAGCAAATCAGCTGCTAATGCATACATGTGATTGGTGAAGTTACAGATAAAAACAGCAGCCAAATGAAGGCTCTTACGTTGCTCGGAAGAAGCCTCGTAGACCTTTTCCGAAAGTGTGGCGGCAACAGCCTTCAACAATTCCACGTCTTCCGGCCTTTTCGCTTCAACAAAGAAAGGCACTTCCTGAAATTTAACTTCACGTTGTTTGCTGAATGTCTGCATCGGATAAAATACTCCGTAACGTTCTGCATGCCCTTCCCAAACGCTCATCGGAATGCTTCCTGCCGTATGCACCAACAAAGACGCTTGCTTTCCTTCTGTTATCTGCGGTAACAAATCTACTAAAGCATCATCTTTCAACGATACGATATACAATTTTGCATCTTTGGAGACTGCCTGTAAATCTGTTGTATATTCAGCTTCTACTTTCTCGGCTAAGGTACGGGCAGATTCCATAGTCCGGCTATATACCTGTACAATGCGGAAACCTTTACGATAAAGAGCTTTCGCCAGATTAGTAGCCAAGTTACCTGCACCGATAAACACGATCGGTGTATCTTCTATACTTCTTTTCATTATTCTCTTATCGTTTTGCAAACCAGAATAAAACGATTCCGATGATGAGCAGTGTCAATGGCAACAGATATCCGGATAACGAACCCAATAAGGACATGACCAAACCGATATTCATCACTAGCCAAAGCCCAAGCAACACAAAACCAATTGATTTATCGCGTTTGAAAATAAGGAAACAGATCGAGGCGTACAATAGCATATTGTCCTTATTCATCACCCAGGGTAGCCCAATGGAAGAAAAATGAATCAGCTTATCGATCAGAAAAAGTGCTCCGATTACAATAAAGGTAACAGCAGTAGCCAGATAGGTATCTTTACTATTATTCGCTTTAGCAGCTCCCATACTTATTTTCCTCCGAACTTGTTAATATGAATTTTCTCCCATTGAAGATGTTCTTCATTGAAAGGTTTACGTTCCATCCCTTTATGTCCGATAGCAATGACAGAAAGAATCTGAAGTTGCAAGGGAATATCCAAAATTCCATGGACAAATTCATCGGAAGGCATTCCGGTGGCAGTGAAACGTTCGCGAACCTGCACCCAACAACTTCCCAAGCCAAGATCTTCAGCCTGCAACTGTATCATGATGGAAGCAATGGAAGCGTCTTCAATCCAAACATCACTGGCCAACGGATCGGCCATTACAACAATCGCCAAAGCTGCATCGGCAATGAACGAAGAAGCCTGTTCTTTGCAATGAGACAATTCTTTCAATACCTCTTTATCATCAACCACTACAAACTGCCAACTATTACTACGTTTGGAAGAAGGGGACATCAAAGCTGCTTTCATCAACGCAACTACCTGATCTTGTGTCAATTCTTCATCGGTGAACTTCCGCATACTACGACGGTTCTTTATTAATTCACTGAAATTTTCCATATTATTTCCGGTTTCATTTGATTAATGTATGCAAAGATAATGCAAACCGAGCGTAATAGGAAATAAAAGTTTATACTAAATGAAGAATATATTGTATCTTTGCACAGAGAAATAATTTCATTATGAAAAAGCGAATTACACAAGACGATTACGTTAAAGCGAATCGTAAAGCTAGCCGTGAGGCAGAAATTGAGATGTACGGACACCCTATTTGTCACAAACGAGTGCACCAGTCAAAGAAAGTATATAACCGCAGAAAGATAAAGGCAGCCGACAAAAAGCTGCCTTATTTTTTTGTCTTCAAAATAGCGTCACTATCCTCCAGACATAGCGACACTACACAATAAGAATGGCGTCACTATATTTAGGGGATTAAAAAAGCTGTTTATCTATTTACCTATTTACCTATCTATCTAATTATCTATACAATCCGCGTTAATTCCCCGGTCGTAGAATCAATAATAAATCCGTAGACTGTCACATCTGAAGGGATCAAAGGATGGCGTACAATAAAATCGACTGTTCCTCTCACCGACTTTTCCGTATCTTCGAAACCATCCAGCCACGAATGAAAGTCAACTCCGCAGAAACGCATCATGTCAATATAATCCGGATTGATTCCGCGTGCTTTCATTTTTTCGAGCATTTCTTCACTATGCATATGGCAAGCTCCACAATCAGAATGAGCAATCACCATTATTTCCTCTACCCCCAACTCAAAAATAGCAACAAGCAAACTACGTATCACGCTACCGAAAGGATGGGAAATAACCCCACCTGCATTTTTTATCATTTTCACATCGCCATTCTTAATTCCTAATGCTGCTGGCAGCAAAGCAGTCAGTCGGGTATCCATACAGGAAAGAATAGCTATTTTCTTATCGGGATATTTATTGGTAATATACGATTCGTATCCCTTGTTCTCAACAAATTGCTTGTTGTAAGCTAAAATTTCTTCTAACATAGTTCCGCTTTTTAAAAGTTCTGTTCGATTACACAAAGATATAGAAAAAAGGGACATATCATCACGACATATCCCCTCTTTAATCTAAATTTAATCTGTAAGAGTACTAATACCCATTGTTTCCATATTCTTCTGCATTATCAATCTGACTCAAGAAGTTAAAAGAAATCGGACGCAAATAATGCTTGTTTTCATCAAAATTTTCAGCTGCACGAGGATTACCAACAGCAAGACGTTGTTTAAAAGAATCTTTGTGACGCTTCATCAATACCCAACGTTGATATTCTCCACATAATTCACGAGCATATTCGTCCATAACATCATTCTGTGTAGCATTACTCAATTTCATAGCATTGTAAGATGCATCATTGCGAGCGGCACGCTTTTTCAGTACATTTAAATATTCAGCAGCTTTTCCGCCATTTCCTAATTGTTGGTTAGCTTCAGCTGCAATCAGATATACTTCAGCCATACGCATAATGAACACATCACCTGTCTTACGTTGCAAATTGCTACTATATGAATCTTCCGACAACCAATTGTATTTGTTGAAACCAGGGTACATATTTTTGTCATTAGTAACTTTTATATCTGTTTTACGATATTGTCCGTTATCAAACAAATCATCAATATTGATTACATAATATCTACGTTTCGCTTTCTCCGCATCCGAAAGTCTTTCCTTTGATAAGTAGAAACAGATTCTATCATCATCTTCAGCTACAGGGTAAGGTATCACATAGGGGTTCTTCACTTCCTGCAATTTGGAAGGATCACCGCTATTTTCACCTTTCGGCCAAACCTTGGCTATCATTTTGGGCGCCCAAGTTCCATCATAATATGTATAATTCAAATCACCATAAGGATAAATATACTCATTATGGAATTTTGCATCCAATCCATAAGTATCGATTATATTTTGAGTAAGAATTGTAAATGAACTAATATTATCATTTACGCCATGTTTTGTTCCAATTTTTGGTTTTGTACCATCATCCAATGTCTGCTTCTTATTAGTAAATAAATAACTACCTCCTGACTGTACGGCAGAAAACTGTACAAAAGCCGTAGTAAAGGTTACTTCCCACCGCTTATCATAATCAGCATCAAAACAATCCAGCAAATATTTGGAAGGTGCCAACGTATTATTATTAGTACGTCCATACCAATAATTTTGATTATCCGGAGTAGGATAAATAGTGAGAGTATTTGGCTTTGGATACATATAAGTAAAGTTGTTATTACATTGTGTTCCAGCATTCCAGTTCTCCAAATTCGTAGCATCCGGACCGGCAGCAATAAATAAAGCTTCTTTATTATTTCGATTATTTGCCGGAGCCCAAACATCTTCCACATCATCATACAGACAGTCACCATACGCTAAAATCATGTCCTCTGCCACTTCTTTAGCACGTTGCCAATAAGATACTCCCTCTTCTGTCAGCCCATATTCGCCACCACCTTGAGCATAAACGCGAGCCAAAAGTCCTAACGCGGTTTTCTTAGTCACACGCGCACGATTATTATCATAAGGAGTATCTTCAAGATTATTGGCCGCAAATTTCAAATCATCAATTATCTGCGTATATAGTTCTTCAATAGAGTTACGCTGCGGAGTCAAAATAGGATCTTGAGACGATTCTTCCAATGTTAACGTTACATTCCCATACGTATTCACCAATATGGAATAATAAAACGCACGAAGACAGCGGGCTTCAGCCACTAACGTCGTTATATCTTTTTCATTGCCATCCGTTAGTAATTCAGCCCTGTTTACTACTGCATTACAATTACCGATCATAGAATAAGCCTGACCGAATAATTTATTTGTAGCATTCGTATTCGTAGCTAAACCATCATAATAAATCACCTGCTTGGCATAATCCGGATTACCGGCAGGAGTTATCCAGCAGTCCGTACCACCTTCAGCCACAGACAAGAAATCATAGACACTGAATAACTGCCCGTAAAGTGATGAATAACAATAAGACTGTAATCCTTTAAGCCCATCGAACGTTGCAAGAATTTCATCTCCTGTTTTTTGGCTTGGATTATACTCATCAAGCGAGCAGGCAGACATTGAAGCCACAGCGAATGTAAGCGCTGCTATTTTATAGATTGTACTTTTCATTTCAATACTTTTTTTAGTGAAAAACTAGAATGTAACATTTACACCAAATACAAATTGTTTGGTCAATGGGTACTTCAGAGAACCATTCATTTCGGGATCATAGTCTTTCAGCAAATGGCTTTTCGCAAATACAAACGGATTTGTAATGGTAGCATAGAAACGACACTTCTCTATACCGGCTGATTTTAAGATAGATTTCGGCAGACTATATCCCAATGTAATGTTCTTAATCTTTATAAACGAACCGTCTACATAGCGTAATGCGTAATATCCCGTATATTGTTCGAGACCTTTATTAGCATTGGCGGCAGGAAAATCATTTGAAGGGTTGTTTTCAGTCCAATAATTAAAATAGGTCGGGAAGTTACGTATACCCTTCGGGTCATAAGACGTCAACATATCATAAGCAAACATCTGTCCGTAACGTGCATAAACAAACACACTTAAATCAAAATCCTTCCAGGTAAAATTATTCTGGAATCCTAAAGACCAATCCGGAGAGTTGTGACCCAGAATTTGATAATCTGCATCACTTGGAGTATATTTATTATCAGAAGTGTAATAAATAACATTACCATTTTCATCTACAGCAGCACTACCCGTTTCTTCATCTATTTTATAGAATCTACCATCAGATTCTTTTACTAAATTAGGTATATTGATTTTCAAATCACCAGGTGCAGCACCAAATACCGCCGCATCAGTTTCCTCACCTTTTTGCCATACACCATCCAACTTATAATGATAATAAGAGTTAATAGCTTCTCCCAATGCCAATGCATAACCGGTGTCACCATTATTAAGCACATCTGAATCTCCACCGGACAATTTGGTTATTTTCTCTTTATTATGATTGAAAGTTACACTTGAACTCCAGATAAAGTTCTTTGTTATAATATTACGTGTATTAAGAGCCAACTCAAAACCTTTATTGCTAGTCTCACACATATTTAAATTAGTAGTATAATTCGCTTTAGGTCCGCCATCCGGGGAGAATGCTCCATTAATAACAGGAAGTGCCTTGTTCCATATAACATCTTTTGTTTTTGTATTATAATATTCCATACTGACATCAATGCGATTATTTAAGAATGCAGCGTCAATACCAATATTCGTGTTATACGACTTTTCCCATGTAAGCAAATAGTTCGGAATATTCTGTGAGAATTTATAAATCGGCGTCAGAACACCTCCTAATATCATATTTACAGCAGTAGCATCCAATGATGCAGCAGACGAATACGGATCAATACCCGCTGTACTACCCGTAACACCATATCCGAAGCGAATTTTCAGATTACTCAACCAGTTAGTCGTACTCTCCATAAATTTTTCATCAGAGATTCTCCATCCCAAAGAAAAAGCCGGGAAAGTATCCCATTTATTACCTTCTGCCAGTCTGGAAGAGCCGTCATGGCGGACAGATGCAGCAAATAAATACCTACCCATATATGAATAGTTCAAACGGCCGACATATCCCATCCCCTTAGACATACTATAAGAAGTACTTCCCGAAGTTGCGGAATTACCATCAAGAATATTATGCCATAAGAATTTATTATCAGAAACACCTTTTTGATACAAAGTAGTGACATCGCTACGATTGTGATTCCAAGATGTAACTGCAGTAAGAGTTATATCATGCACTTTCTTAATCTGGAAATTGTAAGTAAGTATATTTTCCCACTTATAATTATACGAACGGTTGTCCTTAACTTGCGCCTTAATGCCGTCTGCCGTTTGATTTGCCTTATACCATTGAACAGACCCCTCTCCTGTGAAAGTGTTACTACGTGAATATCCCAAACTAGCACCAGCACGAGTAATAAAAGTCAGCCCTTTAAGAGGAGTGATTTCCAAGTAAGGATTAAAATAGACCTTAAGGTTTTGAGCCTGATTGCGGTACAAACTTTTATCCTCATTTAAAAGATAATTATATACTGTAGATGAAGGATCGGCAACAGGTTGCGGATTGATGCTTCCATCTTCATTATACAACGATCCAAGAGGATTTGACGCCATCAAAGTCTGTAAATCAGAATCAGCTTTATTTTGATGTACATAAGACAGTTGAGCATCAATGCCCACCTTCATCCACTTTTTAATCTTATGATCTACCCGGATTTTAGATGAATAAAGTTTATAGCTATCTTGTGCAAACTGCCCATCCTCATTAGAGAAGTTCAGAGAAAAATATGCCTTTGTCTTTTCCGTTCCACCAGCCACAGAAACAGAATAATTCTGTGTTACACTGGTTTTCAACAAAGCATCCACCCAATCTATATATTGGCCATTTTGATGTGCACTCCATTCAGCATCAGTAGTAAACAGATTTTTATCATCAGCAACCGAACTCCAACGTCCATCGCCAGCACCAACAGATGCATCTCTCAAGGTTTGTATATAACTTTCTCCACTACGCATCTCCGGAGTCCTTGACCAGCCGTTTACACCTACGTATGCATTAAAATTAACAATTGCTTTGCCTTCCTTACCACCTTTAGTAGTAATTAAAATAACACCGTTCGCACCACTTGAACCATAAATAGCTGTCGAAGAAGCATCTTTTAAAACTTCAATGCTTTCAATATCATTCGGATTCAATGTAGAATAATCCCCCGGCATACCATCAATTATAAATAAAGGATTTCCGGAATCCTTCTGGAATGACCGGTTACCACGCAACTGCATCTTTACTCCCGAACCGGCCTGTCCCGATTCACGCGTAATATCCAATCCTGCCACCTTACCTTGTAAAGCCTGCATCGGATTTGAACTTGGATTCATCACTACATCTTCACTTTTTACAGAAGTGATAGCTCCTGTCAAATCGCGTTTTTTCATCGTACCGTAACCCACAACAACCACTTCATCCAATGCCTGTGTGTCCGAAACCATTTTCACATTGACCGGTCCGTTGCCTGTCACTGTCACCGTTTGTTCTTTGTAACCGATATAAGAAATGACCAGTTCTTTTCTTCCCGCCGGAAGATCGATAGAGAAGTTACCGTTAAAATCGGTAATCGTACCTGTACTTGTTCCTTTCACAACGATAGAAACTCCAATCAGCGGCTCCCCGCTTTCATCAATGATAGTTCCTTTCACAGTTTTCGTTTGTGTGACAACTTGCACCATAGTATTAGAAACTCCATCTTCTGCATACACAGAATATGACAGAGGGGCAGACAATAAAGACAGCCCTAAAATCATGGAAGCGCGTCTATGATGATTCTTCCATGCTTCAACAAATGCATTACATCTCATTCGTTCTAATTTAAAGTTAATATTAATTCTCGTTGTTTTGCAAAAACTATTCGATTATAATCTTAATTAAAGACGAATCTAATTTTAATACGTACTCACTTTTCATACCATATTTCTCCTATAAAATATATTTTCTCCATTAAATACGCAACTATATATTATACTTTACTTCAAGCAGCTCCAACAAATTCTTTGTTTTGTTGTTGAATAAAGAATAAAAAGTGTAAATTTGTACCTAGATGCCACTTAAACTAACCACATATTATCATGGGAAGGACATTCCTGAATTACCAGGAAAAAACGCCTTCCATTCCAAAGAGTTATTTCAGATTTATGAAGCGACTCCGGGCTATACTCCTTTATTAATAGTGGCAACAGAAGACGGCAGACCTATGGCACGCCTGCTTGCCGCCATCCGCAAAGCGAAAAAGTGGCTTCCCTCCTCTTTAGTGAAACATTGCGTAGTATATAGCGAAGGTGAATTTCTGGATGAGTCGCTTTCGACCAACAAAGAAAAGGCAGAAGAAGTCTTTGGCGATATGCTCGAACATCTCACACAAGAAGCATCGCGTAGCTGTGTCCTGATCGAATTCCGGAACCTCAATAATTCGATGTTCGGTTACCGGGTTTTCCGTGCCAATGATTATTTCCCTGTCAACTGGCTGCGGGTACGCAATTCGCTGCACAGTATGAAAAAGACGGAAGACCGGTTCAGCCCGTCGCGCATCCGTCAGATAAAAAAAGGACTCAAGAATGGAGCCAAAGTAGAGGAGGCACATACCGTGGAAGAAATACACGATTTCTCACGGATGCTGCACAAGGTTTATTCCTCCCGCATACGCAGATATTTCCCTGCCAACGACTTTTTCCGCCACATGAACAATATGTTAATCAAAGGACAACAGGCAAAAATATTCGTTGTGAAATACAAAGAGAAAATCATTGGCGGTTCTGTCTGTATCTATTCGGGAGACGACGCATACCTTTGGTTTTCCGGAGGAATGAGAAAGACATACGCACTTCAATATCCGGGTGTGCTAGCCGTTTGGAAAGCATTGGAAGACGCACACCAACGGGGATTCCGACACATGGAATTTATGGATGTAGGACTTCCGTTCCGTAAACACGGTTATCGTGATTTCGTTCTTCGCTTCGGAGGAAAACAAAGCAGTACCCGCCGTTGGTTCCGCATCAATTGGAGTTGGCTGAACAAACTCTTAGTCAAGTTTTATGTCTAAATGTAATCTCAAGATTACAAAACAATGTTTTATGCTCCTTTCCCACCATTTTTTCTGTTTAATAATCCAATAATTAAATGCAGAAATATTTCTTTATTAGATAAGAAATGTCTTTCTTTGTGCTGTTTTATGCCTTATAAGCACAGATTTAAAACCAAATAAAAAAAGTATAGTTATGAAGATTTCACACATTGAACATCTGGGCATTGCTGTAAAAAGCATCGAAGAAGCCCTTCCTTACTACGAAAATGTATTAGGTCTGAAGTGTTACAACATTGAAACAGTGGAAGATCAGAAAGTAAGAACTGCTTTTTTAAAAGTGGGCGAAACAAAAATTGAACTGTTGGAGCCTACTTGCCCGGAGAGTACTATTGCCAAATTCATTGAAAACAAAGGTGCAGGCGTTCACCACGTCGCATTTGCTGTAGAAGATGGCGTAGCCAATGCGCTGGCAGAGGCAGAAGGCAAAGAAATCCGCCTTATCGACAAAGCTCCCCGCAAAGGTGCTGAAGGTTTGAATATCGCTTTCCTTCACCCGAAATCAACTTTGGGTGTGTTAACAGAACTCTGCGAACATTAATCATAAACTCTAAAACCAACAAGAACTCATGAGTAATCAACTTGAAAAAATTAAAGAGCTTATTGAACGCCGTGCCGTAGCACGTATCGGAGGCGGTGAAAAAGCAATTGCGAAGCAACACGAAAAAGGGAAATACACAGCACGCGAGCGTCTGGCTATGCTGCTTGACGAGGGTAGCTTCGAAGAAATGGACATGTTCGTTGAGCACAGATGCACGAACTTCGGCATGGAGAAAAAACATTACCCGGGAGACGGTGTAGTAACCGGCTGCGGTACGATCGAAGGACGTCTGGTATATGTGTTCGCACAAGACTTCACTGTTTCTGCCGGTTCACTGTCAGAAACGATGTCATTGAAAATTTGTAAAATCATGGATCAAGCCATGAAGATGGGCGCTCCCTGTATCGGTATCAACGACTCGGGTGGTGCACGTATTCAGGAAGGTATCAACGCTTTGGCAGGTTATGCAGAAATCTTCCAACGCAATATCCTTGCTTCCGGTGTTATCCCACAGATTTCAGGTATCTTCGGTCCTTGTGCCGGCGGTGCTGTTTATTCTCCGGCTCTGACCGACTTCACGCTAATGATGGAAGGTACTTCTTATATGTTCCTTACCGGACCAAAAGTTGTGAAGACCGTAACAGGTGAAGACGTTAGCCAGGAAAACCTCGGTGGCGCAAGCGTTCACTCCACTAAATCAGGTGTGACTCATTTCACCGCTAAAACAGAAGAAGAAGGTTTCGAGCTGATTCGTAAACTGTTGAGTTATATTCCTCAAAACAACCTCGAAGAAGCTCCTTATGTAGATTGCACAGACCCAATCGACCGTCTGGAAGATTCTTTGAACGATATTATCCCCGACAGCCCTACTAAACCGTATGACATGTACGAAGTGATCGGCGCTATTGTGGACAACGGTGAATTCCTTGAAATCCAGAAAGATTATGCAAAGAATATCATCATCGGTTTCGCCCGTTTCAACGGACAATCGGTAGGTATCGTTGCTAATCAGCCTAAGTATCTGGCTGGTGTGCTCGATAGCAACGCATCTCGTAAGGGTGCACGTTTCGTTCGTTTCTGCGATGCATTCAATATTCCTATCGTATCGTTGGTAGACGTACCGGGATTCCTTCCGGGAACAGGTCAGGAATACAATGGCGTTATCCTTCATGGTGCTAAACTGTTGTATGCTTACGGTGAAGCTACTGTGCCTAAGGTTACGATTACATTGCGTAAATCCTACGGTGGTTCTCACATCGTAATGAGCTGTAAGCAACTTCGCGGTGACATGAACTACGCATGGCCGACTGCTGAAATCGCAGTAATGGGTGGAGCAGGAGCAGTAGAAGTATTGTACGCACGCGAAGCCAAAGATCAGGAAAACCCTGCTCAATTCCTTGCAGAGAAAGAAGCAGAATACACGAAATTGTTCGCCAATCCTTACAATGCAGCTAAATATGGCTACATCGACGATGTGATTGAACCGCGCAACACACGTTTCCGTGTGATCCGTGCTTTGCAGCAGTTGCAGACTAAGAAATTGAGCAATCCGGCTAAGAAGCATGGTAATATTCCGTTGTAATCCTACTTTTCACATTAAAACAAGAACGATTATGAACAAAACCAAAATCGGAATATTCCTTTCTTTGCTGTTGCTGATTGGTCTGACTTCTTGTGGAGAGCAAAAGTCGAACAATAAGCTGGTGCTAAACGAAATCCTGATAGACAATCAGAGTAATTTTCAGGACGATTACGGATTGCACAGCGCATGGATTGAAATATTCAATAAATCATTCGGTAGCGCCGACCTGGCAGCTTGCTTGCTGAAAGTAAGCAGCCAACCGGGCGATACAGTTACTTATTTTATCCCGAAAGGTGATATACTTACCTTAGTGAAACCCCGCCAACATGCACTATTCTGGGCAGATGGCGAACCTAACCGTGGTACTTTCCATACCAGCTTCAAGCTGAATCCGGAAACAGCTAATTGGGTTGGTCTGTTCGACTCCGGCAAGAAGTTGCTCGACCAGATTGTAGTGCCCGCAGGCACTCTCGGTCCCAATCAATCATACGCTCGTGTAAGCGACGGGGCAGCTGAATGGGAAGTAAAAAGTGGAAGCGGTGACAAATACGTGACTCCGAGCACCAACAACAAGACTCTTGACAGCAATTCCAAGATGGAAAAGTTTGAAGAACACGATGCTGATGGCGTTGGAATGTCCATTTCTGCCATGAGCGTAGTATTCTGCGGATTGATTCTTCTCTTTATTGCTTTCAAGATTGTAGGAAAAGTAGCTGTTAATTTGAGCAAGCGCAACGCTATGAAATCTAAAGGAATTGACAAGCATGAAGCTAAGGAACTGTCACAGGCTCCGGGCGAAGTATACGCTGCTATTTCTATGGCATTACACGAAATGCAGGATGAGGTGCACGACGTAGAAGAAACGGTGCTGACCATCACCCGCGTAAAACGCAGCTACTCACCATGGAGTTCGAAGATTTACACTTTGCGTGAAACTCCTCCCAGAAAGTAAGTCACCTTTTAAAAAGTAAAAACGATGAAAGAATATAAATATAAAATCAACGGTAACTCATATAAAGTAACCATCGGAGATATTGAAGACAACATCGCTCATGTAGAAGTGAACGGTACACACTATAAAGTAGAAATGGAGAAACAGCCGAAGCCTGTTGCGAAACCCGTGACAGTACGCCCGATGCCTAATGCTCCTGCTGCTCCTACTCAAGTAGTGAAACCGACCGCTCCGTCTACCGGAAAATCAGGAGTAAAATCTCCGCTGCCGGGTGTGATCCTCGACATCAAAGTGAATGTAGGCGATACTGTAAAGAAAGGACAGACCATTATCATATTGGAAGCCATGAAGATGGAAAACAATATCAATGCGGATAAGGACGGTAAGATTACTGCCATCAACGTCAACAAGGGAGACTCTGTTCTTGAAGGTAATGACCTCGTAATTATTGAATAATATGGGAGACTTTATAAACTTTTTAGGAAATAACCTGGCCGACTTCTGGACATACACAGGCTTTGCCAATGCTACGGTAGGGCATGTAGTCATGATTCTCGTTGGCTTGGTATTCATCTATTTGGCAATAGCCAAAGAGTTCGAACCAATGTTGCTGATTCCTATCGGTTTCGGTATGTTGATCGGTAATATACCTTTTAATATGGATGCCGGGCTGAAAGTCGGTATTTATGAAGAAGGTTCTGTATTGAATATATTGTATCAGGGAGTGACCTCCGGCTGGTATCCGCCACTCATCTTTTTGGGTATCGGTGCCATGACGGACTTCTCGGCACTTATCTCTAATCCAAAATTGATGCTAATTGGTGCAGCTGCACAGTTCGGTATCTTCGGTGCATATATGATCGCGTTAGAAATGGGCTTCGATCCGATGCAAGCCGGTGCTATCGGTATCATTGGTGGAGCAGACGGCCCGACGGCCATCTTCCTTTCTTCCAAGCTAGCACCTAACCTGATGGGAGCCATTGCGGTGTCCGCCTACTCCTATATGGCGTTAGTTCCGGTGATACAGCCGCCTATCATGCGTCTGCTCACCACCAAGAACGAACGTGTCATCCGCATGAAACCGCCACGTGCCGTTTCTCACACGGAGAAGGTGATTTTCCCGATCATCGGTTTGTTGCTGACTTGTTTCCTGGTTCCTTCCGGTCTGCCTTTGCTGGGTATGCTGTTCTTCGGTAACCTGTTGAAAGAAAGTGGTGTAACCCGCCGTTTGGCTAATACAGCCAGTGGTCCGTTGATTGATACAATCACTATCCTGTTGGGTCTGACAGTAGGTGCTTCTACACAAGCATCCGAATTCCTGACGCTTGACTCTATCAAGATCTTTGCCCTCGGTGCATTGTCATTTGTTATTGCAACTGCCTCCGGTGTCATCTTCGTTAAGATCTTCAATATCTTCCTGAAGAAAGGTAATAAGATCAATCCGTTGATCGGTAATGCAGGTGTTTCTGCTGTTCCCGACTCTGCACGTATCTCACAAGTGATTGGTTTGGAATATGATTCGACCAACTATTTGCTGATGCACGCTATGGGTCCGAACGTTGCCGGAGTGATCGGTTCAGCTGTTGCTGCCGGTATTCTGCTTGGATTCTTGATGTAAGAAACATTATATAATAGATAAGAACACCCGTGTTACATTCAGTTGTGACACGGGTGTTCTTTATTACAGCCATAGTGTTATCTTCTCTCCGTTCTGAAACGATTAAACGTCATAAAAAAGGCTGCTACCAGTGTTCAAACCGGAGCAGCCTCTTTCTTTTATTTATGGAATAATCCGGAGATTATTACTGTGCCAATTTGTTGTCAGAACCGAGCACGTTGATGATTTTGTGCTTGTACAGTTTTTCCATGTTGTCACGAGCCGGGCCAAGATACTTACGTGGGTCGAATTCAGCCGGTTTTTCAGCGAAAGTCTTACGGATAGCAGCAGTCATAGCCAGACGTGAGTCAGAGTCGATGTTGATTTTGCAAACAGCAGACTTAGCAGCTTTACGCAATTCTTCTTCCGGAATGCCGATAGCAGCTTTCAGTGCACCACCATATTTGTTGATAGTTTCCACTTCTTCTTCCGGAACTGAAGATGATCCGTGAAGAACGATAGGGAATCCCGGAAGTTTTTCCATTACAGCGTCCAATACTTCGAAAGCCAATGGAGGAGGAACCATACGGCCAGTCTTCGGGTCGATGTGGCATTGTTCCGGAGTAAATTTGTAAGCACCGTGAGAAGTACCGATTGAGATAGCCAAAGAGTCGCAACCAGTGCGAGTAGCGAAGTCGATTACTTCTTCAGGGTCAGTATATGTGTGGTGGTCAGCAGAAACTTCATCTTCTACACCAGCCAATACGCCAAGTTCACCTTCTACAGTTACGTCGAACTGATGAGCGTATTCAACAACTTTCTTAGTCAATGCTACGTTTTCTTCGTAAGGAAGGTGAGAACCATCGATCATTACTGAAGAGAAACCAGAATCAATACAAGATTTGCAAGTTTCGAATGTATCTCCGTGGTCAAGATGAAGAACGATTTCCGGATGTGCGCAGCCTAATTCTTTAGCATATTCTACAGCACCCTGTGCCATGTAACGCAACAAAGTAGCGTTAGCATACTGACGAGCACCTTTAGAAACCTGAAGAATCACAGGAGATTTAGTTTCAACAGCAGCCTTGATGATAGCCTGCATTTGTTCCATATTGTTGAAGTTGAATGCTGGGATAGCATATCCACCTTTGATAGCCTTAGCAAACATTTCTCTTGTGTTTACCAATCCTAAATCTTTGTAATTTACCATTTTGTTTAAAGTTTATTGTTAGTGAATAAAAATTCTACGCAAAAGTAAGCATTATCCATCGAATAACGAACATCGGAAAGAAAAATATAGTAGAAAAAGGTTTAAATCAGACACCATTTTTCTGCAGGAATATGAGTGTGACATTAGATTGTAATGTCTACCTTGCAAACTTTGGGATTTATGATTTCTGAATTCTGATTGATGCCTTCGGATTTATATCTCCTTATTTATACCTTATTTATACCTCATTTTTCATTCATTTAATCACCAAAATCTGCATAGCCAATCAGAAATCATAAATTAGAAATCAGAAATTTTAGAAAACCTTTTTCTATTTCACAGAAAAGCATTATCTTTGCGCTCTGAAAATGACCATTACACTATTTCTTACCAAAATAGTAACAGAATATAAATTAAAAAAACAGATACTGAAATGAAAAAAGGCCTTCATCCAGAATCATACCGTCCGGTAGTATTTAAAGATATGTCAAATGGTGACATGTTTTTGTCTAGATCAACTGTAGCAACTAAAGAAACCATCGAATTCGAAGGTGAAACTTATCCGTTGCTGAAGATTGAAATCTCAAACACTTCTCACCCGTTCTATACAGGTAAATCTACATTGGTAGATACTGCAGGTCGTGTTGACAAGTTCATGAGCCGTTACGGTGACCGTAAGAAGAAATAATTCGATCTTTCGTGAAAGATGAAAAAAGAGGAGATTCTCGCAGAGAATTTCCTCTTTTTCGTTTTCTATATTCCTTAACGTCAAGCATCATCCAACAAGAAATCGGCTATATGACGATGCCTGACACCCTCCACATTATCCTGCCACAAGCTGTCCATGCTAACTACATATTTAGGATAATGGTCGTTAATGGCGAGCAAAGGAGCAAACTCCCTCTCAACAGTTGCCTGTGAAGCTAACTGATACGTTACTTGCACATAAATCTTTTCTTCCCGACGGATGGCTACAAAATCCACTTCTTTATCATCCTGTTTGCCTACATACACTTCATAACCCCTTCTTTTCAACTCCAGACAGACCAGATTCTCCAACATACCTGCAATCAACCGGTCACGATAGCCCATCACGGAATAAATCAAAGAAAGGTCACTTACAAAATACTTTTCATTCGTCTGCAGAATTTCCTTTCCTTTAATATCATACCGGGGAATACGTTGAATGATAAAAGCACTTTCCAATGCATTCAGATAATTATAGATGGTATTCATATCCACCTTCCGTTGCTGACTTTTGAAGTAATCAGCTATATTTTTAGCGTTCAGCTTATTGCCTATATTATCAAAAACAAACTTCACTACCCGTTCGAGCAATTCCACATTCCGGATATTGTGACGCTGCACCGTGTCACGAAGAATGACAGAAGAATAGATGTCGTAGACAATTTTATAGATAGCCTCATATCCATAATCGGCAGTATGTATGGCCGGAAATCCTCCCATACGGAGATATTTCTGAAATTCCTCCTTCCGGTTGAGCGTCGGATCATTGGCTTGCAAGTCATGGAAAGTCAGATATTCTCTAAAAGACAAGGTCATGACATGAAAAGCGACATACCGTCCCGTTAAATAAGTTGCCAGTTCGGACGATAACATACGTGAGTTGGAGCCGGTCACATAAATATCCGTATCCAAATCTACCAGAAGTGAGTTGACCACTTTTTCCCAACCGTCCACTTCCTGAATTTCATCCAAGAGAATATAATATTTACCCGCATCTCCTGCCTGCCCCCGAATATAAGCATACAAAGCCTTCGCCTCTTTCAGATCTATCCACTGAAAACTTTCAAAATTCAGATAGATGATACGTTCTTCACGAACTCCTCTCCTCAACAGTTCGTCACGAATCAGACGCAGCACTACCGACTTTCCACTGCGACGAATACCCGTTATCACTTTTACAAACGGCTTATCTATAAAAGGAACAATTTGTTCCATATACTGTTCACGATTAATCATATTCAAAAGTTTTTAGGGTTATAAGCACAAAGATATACTATTTTCGGAAAGTTTTTAGGGTTATAACCCTAAATAAATCCATGAATTCAGATTCTTTTAGGGTTATAAGCCGAAAAATAAATAAAAGAAATATGACTAAATCCGATTTATTACCAAATAAAGAAAGTACCTTTACCCGACTAATTAATAAAAAATGGAAATAACCGATTTAAAACAAATGACAAAGGAAGAAGTTTTTAATTTCATCAGACAACGCCTTTCTTTCAGTAAAGAACTGCAAGAACAATTCAGGCATGTGAATAAAGACGATCTCGCAAAAGAACATCGCAGATTCGAAATGTCCGGAAATGAATCAAAGACAGGCCAATGCACGATTTTCAACACAGCGATTCTGAACGAGTTTGCCGATCTTGGCATCTATGATTATACTTCTTACCTTTTTCTCGACTTCCACAATGGCACTCCAACCGTTTATCTCAAATACTTCTCCGAAAATGAAAATTTAGAATATTCATTTACCGGATATACCACAACGGAAATCATCTTTGCAATTCTTGAACTGACTATCTTCTCCGGAAAGCCCAAAAGAAATCGCAGCTAAAAAAAGAATTGCACGGAAAGACAATACGAGGTCAAAAGACTTTTATGGCTTTCATTTAGGCACGGATTACACGGGTTTCACGGTTCCATTAGACTAAAACCGCGAAATCCGTGTAATCCGTACCTAAATAATATCAATCTAATAGATGGTTTTACTTTTGGCTCCCTCCTTTTTATCATCACATTATATTTGCCACCCGTATAGCATATTTACCATCTTTATACCATACTCTCTATTCTCATACCATATTTCCTGCATTTATTTCCTCTTTTCCATCCTATTCCGAAAAAAACATATATCTTTGTCATACGCTTTCTGCCCATCAGCGTGATGAAACAGGCAAAAGCGGTTTTTTATTCCTTAATGGAGTAAATAACGTATTGTCTCTCAAACTTGAAAATTAGCAGTTCTTTGTAGAGAGAGATGATACAACAGATACTCCACGTAGATGGTCGTATATCAACATATCGATTAGAGATGTGTTATATATAAACGTTTGGCGTGGGTGTCTGTTGTTATCATTGTCTTCTACAAGGGTGTTGCTAAGCCTCAAGTTTAGATAATGGTACAACAGCACTCACGCTTTTATTGTATCCGGTCGGTTTCAACAATCCTTATACCCCAACCAATTCCCCAGCCGACCGAAATCATAAAAATCGTGGGTGTTCGTTGCACCTCTCCGGACAATACGTTATTTACTCTTTTTTTTATAACACATTAAAACAAAAGCAATATGCCAAAATGGATTAGTGTAGAAAAAGCAGTGATTAAGTATCACATCGAAAAAGAAGCGATCCTGCTTTGGGTGGAAATGGGACAATTCCCTATGTTATACATAGACAATGTTCCGAACGTTGACGAAGAATGTATTCTGGAACTCTTTCGCCGAAGTAAAGCCGGCATTACAGCAGAATATATTGATACGCTGGAACAACTGTGCATAGATAAAACAATGGTCTGCGAGAAATACGCCCACATTATTCAATTGAAAGAAAAGGAAATTCAGCTGCAGAAGGAAATAAATACGTTGATAAACGAAATACAGGCAGCAATGAAGAGACAAAATGAACGGATCCGGGATTTGAAAAAAGCGATTGGAGAGAATAACAACGTTATACGTAGTGACAGTTGGATAAAAAGGCTGCGCAAAAGGTTTCAATGGTGAATAATTATCAGTGTACCAATTACCATGTGGGACATTATTGCACGGTTTTCACCACAGAGGATAAAGAGGGCCGTCCTTTGCCCTTTGCAGCCTATTTCCATTCCCTCCACAGCTTTCTTTAAACTCCTCCATAAGCTCTTTAAAGCCTATATTCAGACAATGAAAAATACAAAATATTTTATTCCATTTATTTAACTAATCATCTATTATATAAGTAATTTTATCCTTTGTAAAGTCAAGTAAATTCACTACATTTACACCACTAACAAGAACTGAAATGTGAGCATTTCAGCACAAAGAAATCTGTATGAAAAAAACGATGAAGAATGACAGTTGCCTGACGGTTTCCCGTCGGGCAGCTATTATCCGCCAAGATGCGGAAGAGAATTACGGCACACTGTTGACACTGGGAGAATCTATGCGCCGTGCATACCAAGTAGAAGAACTGATAGACCGGATGAGATGGGACAACGCCGATTTCTGCCTGCAACGAACAGACGGAACCTGCCTTTCCATTACAGGGACACTAACAGAATATGAACACTATTTCGGCCGCCCCTACTACGAAAACCCCTCCAACAGGTTTCTCCCATACTATGACGTGCATTGTAGAAAATGGCTTACGTGTCGAGTGGCAGGGATTGTATTCGGCTCTTCTGTGAAAAAAAATTAATTTCATGGATTAAATAAGGAAAGTTG
Source organism: Bacteroides sp. LFL-34 (assembly GCF_027257075.1). Classification (NCBI taxonomy): domain Bacteria; kingdom Pseudomonadati; phylum Bacteroidota; class Bacteroidia; order Bacteroidales; family Bacteroidaceae; genus Bacteroides; species Bacteroides sp. LFL-34. The sequence continues at coordinate 31,289 of NZ_JAPQKZ010000040.1, forward strand.
TAGGACATATACGAAATAAAGTAGTTACTTTGCAACCGCAAGTAAGAGAAAAAATCATGTCAATGCTGCTTCCTTGTTTTTTGACAGAAGCAGTTATTTGTTTTTCCAGCATTGCTTTTTCAGAACTTCGGAATTAAATCTCCCCTGCTCCGAAAATTCCCTATATTACAGATTACATACACGAAGAGAATACTCCGATTCCATCATGAAGAATGAGTACGATATTTGCTACTTTCCAAAGAAGTGGCCGGATTCTTCGTATCTGTATTTTCAGAAAAATAGAATTTAAAACAGAAACTAATATATTTTATTATGACAACATCTAATTCAGCAAATACCAAACAATCGGACAACGCATCACAAAAGAGAAAACCGATTCATAACGGTTACTTCAATCACCCCACTTCTTCTTCCAGCAATATACCCATGAGCATTTTGATACGGGAACAAGGACTGGAAATATACGGACTATACTGGGTGATGCTCGAAGAAGCTCATGCACAGCTTAAATGCTGCGTCAATATCCAGACAATGGGAATCATCGCCAATATATTCCATGCCCAACCCGAACATCTCGAGCTCCTCTACCACCATTATTTCCGGCGTCCCGGCAAAGGATACAACTCGCATATACTCTATGCCGACTTTTGCGAAGAATCTGCCATCAGAAGTTATTTTCCGCACCCCCTACTGGCATACACCGACAACGAACTGCTGCGGATGATTATGCAAGACGGACTGAAAGCCTACGGACTATATTGGCTTGTGATGGAAAAGCTCTATCAACAGCCACAACATTTTCTGGCACCGCAAACTGCTTCCTTCATCCAGAACCTTTATGATGTGAGCGACGAACTGATGGAAAGTGTATTATACAATTACGGACTCTTTTATCTGGATGAGAAAATGAACCTCCATTCTAAAGCAATAGACGATTATAGGGAAGCACTTGACAACATGGAAGATGAAAAAAAGCGCAACACGAAACCGCACGTCAATAACTCTCTGAAAGCCAACGGAAATGCAGAGGATTTTAACACTCGGGAAATGAAAAAAACGTCAAATATACAGAAAAATCCATCCCCCATTATAAATAAAGAAATAAACAAAAAAAATTCTTCTTCTGAAGAAAGCGGAAAAGAAAAAGAAGAAGAAAATGGTTTGAAGGTGACGGACTTGAACGCTGTGACACCCGATATGCGCCCCAACGCATGGGAAGAAAATCTACAGGAGGCAATGAACGACACGTCCTGGTATGAAGTCGTAGCCATTCAGTCGGGCATCCCCCGGCTGATGATGGAAGAAAAAGAATGGTTCTTCAACTATTTACGGGAGCAAATCATCTTACGGGGGAATGAAAGCTCGATGAACAGCCTGCACGAAATAAAAAACTATTTCGCCAATCTCACCCGGCAGGGAAGCCATGTGTCATCCACAACGCAGGTGGCACTGAAGAAGTTTCTCAAAAACCGGCAAGAGCAACAGCAATGTTCGCCCTACGAAACCATCACCAACGGAATACGTACCTACGACGGGCATCCCATCCCCGCTTATGCCAAGCCGCGACCTTCGGCGGCACATATCTGGAATCCGGTGACGAACGAATGGACACGATAGCATATTATCTCTCAATCATTTACTAAATATGGATAGATTCAAAGAACTGGGTATTGATACCCACGGTCGCACAAGCGGCAAAATGAAAACAAAATGTCCCTGGTGTCATGCCCAACGGACGGATAAGCGTGATAAATCACTAAGTGTCAACCTCGATACCAAACTGTATTTGTGCCACTACTGCGGCGCACACGGTTCGGCAGCCATATATGCCGGAAAAGGCAGAAAGCTGGGTGATCCGTTGGTCAAATTTCCAACGGCAACAGGTAGCAACTCCAGTTGTCCGCCCACTGAAAAGCCGCACGGCGACCCAGAGCAAGGGGCACTCACACAGAAGCAAATTGAATGGTGTCGTGACGTCCGCCACATTCCGCCGGAAGTATTGGTGGAAGCTGGCGTGGCTTTCGCCTCCATCTCGATGCCTATATCCGGAAAGGAGAAAGGCTGGGAAAAGAGGGACTGTCTCTGCTTCAACTTTTTCGAAAACGGGGAATTGGTGAACACAAAGTTCCGCGACTCACAAAAGCACTTCAAATTGCTGCAAGGAGCACGCACCATCCCTTACAACATCGACGCCATCCGCGACACGCCGGAGTGCATCCTCGTGGAAGGGGAATTTGATGCCCTCTCCTACATGGCTGTCGGCCGGACGGATGTCATTTCCGTGCCGAACGGTGCCAACAGTCAACTGGACTGGCTGGACGAATTGTCGGAATCTCATTTCGAGCAGAAACAAGTGATTTATCTGTCGGTGGACACCGACCGCAAGGGACGGGAACTATGCCGGGAACTCTCCCGACGGCTGGGGGTAGACCGCTGCCGTATCGTCACCTACGGCGAAGCATACAAGGACGCCAACGAACTGCTCGTGGCGGAAGGCCCGAACGCACTACTGAAGGCACTGGAGGACGCGCCCATCCCCCGCCTGGAAGGTACGTTTACGGCAGAAGACTTACGGGAGGGATTGCACCAACTGTTTGAAGAGGGGTATACTTCGGGCGTGGAATTGGGAATACCGAATCTGGACGAAATCATGAGGCTGGAAACGGGGCGGGTGCTCACCGTCACCGGTATTCCCGGACACGGCAAATCGGACTTTGTGGATGAGATAGTGCTCCGGCTCTGCACCCGCCAAGATTGGCGAGCGGGATATTTCAGTCCGGAGAACACGCCAATCGAGTATCATCATGCCAAACTGGCGGAGAAACTGCTGGGACACCGTTTCCGCAAAGATTTCTCTACGGAGGAGGAATTCGCCCGCGTAGTGGATTATCTTTCGCAACGCGTCTGGCACATTCTCCCGGACGGGGATTTCACACTGGGCAACGTCTTGTCGAAGGCACGCGAACTGGTACACCGTCACGGCATCCGTGTGTTTGTCATCGACCCGTACAATTACATCAACCATCAGATCCCGGCAGGCATGACGGAGACAGGGTATATCGGTTCATTCATGAATAGTCTGGCACGTTTTGCCCGGCTCAACTCCTGCCTCGTCATTCTGGTGGCGCATCCGAGAAAGATGAACAAGCAATACGGCACGCAGAAAACGGAAGTTCCCACCATGTATGACATCAACGGCTCGGCCAACTTTTTCAACATGACGGACTACGGAATAGTGGTAGACCGTCAGGATGAAATGGGGATCGTGTATATACACGTCGAGAAAACCCGTTTCCGTAATTTCGGAACAAAGGGAAACGCAGCGTTCTGCTACGATGTGACCAACGGAAGATATTCCCCTTGTACGCCGCCACCCGAACCGGGCATGCAGGTGCAACCGTGGAAGGGAGCCAAAGACTTATTCTCGTCAGAGGGATGGATTTAGGGATTAAGGCTCTCCCAAATACTTCTCAATCAGCTCCACCTGCAACGGTGTGAGCCAATGTATCCAAAACGCCCAGCCGGTAGCTTCGAGAGCCTCCAGCAGCTCCCGGTTTCGGCGGATGCATTTATTTAAATGTCTTCTTGCCACATCGGCACTTGCATACGGCATATAGAGTAATGCCAATTCCGTTTTCTTCATAGATTTTCTTCTTTTAATTTATTATTTACGTCATGTAAAGATACTGTTTTTTGCGTAGAAATGCAAGCAAATACACAGATATTCAAGCGTTTGCCTTCACTTACCGGCAGATACCGTTTCATGTTTCCTCCCCTGCCGGTTGGGGTATCTTTGCTACTGTAAAAGAGACAGAAAACGTTCGTTTACTGACTCAATAAAATCTTATTTATTCACTTAAAAAGGAGGAAATCAGTATGTTGATTTACAAAGCGGTTCAGTCCAATATCGCATCGAAGGACAAAAAGAAGAAATGGCATCCCTGCCTGATTAAAATGGGAAACGTAGTGGATACGCAAATGATTGGCGAAACGATTGCCGAACGGTCATCACTGACGGCCGGTGACGTGCACAACGTGATCCGAAACCTGATGGCAGTGATGCGCGAGCAGTTGCTCAACAGCAGGACAGTGAAACTCGAAGGATTGGGAACATTTACCATGGTGTGCCAGTCACGCTGCAAGGGGGTAGATGCGGAAGCCGATGTTAGTCCGGCACAAATCACGGGATTGCGTTGCCAGTTTACCCCGGAATATACGCGGGATGCCGGTGGAAATATCACCCGTGCGCTGATTCAGGGAGCGTCATATATCCACGTCAACCAATTGACGAAAGCACTGGGAGCGGGAGGCGGTGGCAACACCGGAGGTTCGGGTGATGACAAACCGGGTGGCGGTGGTCAGGAAGCGCCCGATCCGGCAGCGTGATAGAATAGGTGATAGAGGATAGTGTGGTATGGAAAGGAGGTGTTGAATTATGAAGAAATCCATTTGGAATACGATTTTAAAAGTCGTCATTGCGGTTGCTACTGCTATTGCAGGCGTCATTGGAGGTCAGAACCTGATGATGTAAAATGAAACAAAAGAGTTGGACGGGAATTTTACCTTAGAAACGGTAAAGTTCCCGTTTTTTTGTATTCCATATAAAGGTTAAGAGGCAGGATATGAAAAGACAGGAATATTGAACATAAATAAACAGGAGTTGTTTTAGTATATTATTCGCTATTTATCAACGCAAAACCTCTAAACATCAACGTGGTATATGAAAAAGGAATTTGGATTCGTCCTGGCGGCTGCAATCTTGCTGGCTGGCTGCGGACAGAAAAAAGAAACGACAACGACAACTGCACGTCCCGTAAAGACTACGATTGTCGAGTCAAGATCGATTATCAGAAAAGATTTCTCGGGAATCGTGGAAGCGGTGGAATATGTGAAGCTGGCTTTCCGGGTCAACGGACAAATCATCCAGCTTCCTGTCATCGAAGGACAGAAAGTGAAAAAAGGACAGCTCATCGCGGCTATCGACCCCAGAGACATCGCGTTGCAATATGCCGCCACGAAATCGGCATACGAAACGGCTTCGGCACAAGTGGAACGTAACAAACGGCTCCTCTCCCGGCAAGCGATCTCCGTGCAGGAATATGAAATCAGCCTCGCCAACTTCCAGAAGGCGAAGTCTGAATACGAACTGTCTGCCAACAATATGCGCGACACCAAGCTGACAGCTCCTTTCGACGGTTCTATCGAAAAACGACTGGTGGAAAACTATCAGCGTGTCAACTCCGGTGAGGGTATCGTGCAGCTTGTCAATACACACAATCTGCGTATCAAATTTACCATTCCAGATGCGTATCTTTATTTGTTGCGTGCCAAAGACCCGCGTTTCCTTGTAGAGTTCGACACATTTAAAGGACACGTGTTTCAAGCGAAACTGGAAGAATATCTTGATATTTCTACGGATGGCACAGGAATTCCGGTCAGCATCACGATTGACGATCCGTCATTCGACCGCGATCTGTATGCTGTGAAACCCGGTTTCACGTGCAGCATCCGTTTCACGGCAGATGTAGGTCCGTTGGTGCAGGATAGCTGGACGATTGTACCGCTTAGTGCCGTATTCGGCGAAAGCGAAGGGAATAAAATGTATGTCTGGGTGGTAGAAGACAACAAAGTCCACAAACGGGAAGTGACCGTCAACGCCCCGACCGGAGAAGCACAGGCGCTCATCTCGGAAGGTTTGAAACCCGGTGAAAAAATCGTCATAGCAGGCGTATACCAACTAGTAGAAGGAGAATCTATCACAACTGTTGACAGGTGATAGTTGGTAAATGATTATGTAATCATTTATCCGCTGTCATTCATCAATTATCAACGATCATTTATTATGAGTTTAGCCAAATATTCATTAGATAATACGAAAATCATCTATTTCTTTCTTGCTGTATTGCTGATTGGGGGAATCACTTCCTTCGGCAAGCTGGGTAAGAAAGAGGATGCTCCTTTCGTCATAAAGTCGGCGGTTATTATGACCCGCTATCCGGGTGCCGAACCGGCAGAAGTGGAGCGGTTGATTACCGAGCCTATCTCTCGTGAGATTCAAAGTATGAGCGGTGTGTACAAGATAAAATCAGAATCGATGTACGGGCTCTCAAAAATCACATTCGAGTTGCAACCTTCCTTGTCGGCAAGCTCCATTCCGCAGAAGTGGGATGAGTTGCGACGGAAGGTGCTTAATATACAGCCACAGTTGCCGAGCGGTGCTTCCGCACCGACGGTTTCCGATGATTTCGGCGACGTGTTCGGTATTTATTACGGTCTGACGGCGGACGACGGTTACACATACGAAGAGATGCGCAACTGGGCGGAACGGATCAAAACGCAGGTAGTGACGGCGGACGGGGTGATGAAAGTCGCCCTATTCGGGACGCAGACGGAGGTGGTCAATATTTTTATTTCCACCAATAAGCTCGTAGGTATGGGCATCGACCCGAAACAGCTTGCCAGTCTGTTGCAATCGCAGAACCAGATTATCAATACCGGAGAAATCCGTGCCGGCGAGCAACAGCTCCGGGTGACTGCCAACGGTATGTATACCACCGTAGACGATATCCGCAACCAAGTGATTACCACCAAAGCCGGACAAGTGAAACTGGGCGATATCGCCGTCATCGAAAAAGGGTACATGGACCCTCCATCCAATATCATGCACGTGAACGGCAAACGTGCCATCGGCATCGGCGTCTCCACCGACCCGCAACGGGACGTGGTGCAGACGGGCAAGAACGTGAAAGCCAAACTGGACGAATTGTTGCCACTGATGCCTGTAGGACTGGAACTGCAAAGCCTGTATCTGGAGAACGAAATTGCCAACGAAGCCAACAACGGATTTATCATCAATCTGATCGAATCGATTCTGATTGTAATTGTGATTATCATGTTGGTGATGGGTTTGCGCGCAGGTGTGCTGATCGGCTCGTCACTGATTTTCTCTATTGGCGGCACATTGCTTATCATGTCTTTCTTCGGTGTCGGGCTGAACCGTACTTCATTGGCGGGATTTATCATCGCCATGGGGATGCTGGTGGATAACGCCATCGTGGTAACGGACAACGCACAGATTGCCATCGCCCGCGGAGTAGACCGACGGAAAGCGCTGATAGACGGAGCAACCGGTCCGCAATGGGGATTGCTTGGGGCTACGTTCATCGCTATCTGTTCGTTCCTCCCACTCTACCTTGCTCCTTCTGCCGTGGCGGAAATCGTGAAACCGCTGTTTGTGGTGCTTGCCATCTCGCTGGGATTGAGCTGGGTGCTCGCGCTGACGCAGACCACTGTTTTCGGTAATTTCATCCTGAAAGCGAAAGCAAAGGACGGCACGAAAGACCCGTATGACAAACCGTTCTATCACAAATTCGCCTCCATCCTCCGCACGCTGATTCGCAGGAAAACATTGACACTGGGTTCGATGGTAGTGCTCTTTGTTGCTTCGCTGGTTATCATGGGAATGATGCCGCAAAACTTCTTCCCTTCTCTCGATAAGCCTTATTTCCGGGCGGACGTGTTTTATCCCGACGGGTATAGCATCAATGATGTAGTGAAAGAGATGAAATCCGTGGAAGAGCATCTGGCAAAGCAGCCGGAAGTGAAGAAAGTGTCGATCACTTTCGGTAGCACGCCGTTAAGGTATTACCTGGCTTCTACTTCGGTGGGGCCGAAACCGAATTTTGCCAATGTATTGGTTGAATTGACGGACAGTAAATATACGAAAGAGTATGAAGAAGATTTCGACGCGTACATGAAGGCGAATTATCCGAATGCGATTACCCGTACCAGTCTGTTCAAACTGTCGCCTGCGGTGGATGCCGCTATCGAAATCGGATTTATCGGTCCGAATGTGGACACGCTTGTGGCGCTCACCAACCAGGCTTTGGAGATTATGCACCGGAATCCGGATTTAATCAATGTGCGCAATTCGTGGGGAAATAAAGTTCCTGTATGGAAGCCTGTATATAGTCCCGAACGGGCGCAACCGTTAGGGGTATCGCGTCAGGGAATGGCACAAAGTATACAGATCGGAACCACAGGTATGACACTTGGAGAGTACCGGCAGGGCGATCAGGTGCTTCCTATCTTATTGAAGGATAACACAGTGGATTCGTTCCGCATCAATGACCTGCGCACGTTGCCCGTGTTCGGCACGGGGAATGAAACGACCAGTCTGGAACAGGTGGTATCGGAATTTGATTTCCAATATCGTTTCTCGAATGTGAAGGATTACAACCGGCAAATGGTGATGATGGCGCAATGCGATCCGCGTCGCGGAGTGAATGCGATTGCTGCTTTCAATGAGGTTTGGCCGCTGGTGCAGAAAGAGATAAAAGTGCCGGAGGGGTATACGATGAAGTATTTCGGGGAACAGGAAAGCCAGGTGGAGTCTAACGAGGCGTTGGCCAAGAATTTACCGTTGACGTTCTTCCTGATGTTCGTCACGCTGTTGTTCCTGTTCAGAACGTATCGTAAGCCGACAGTGATCTTGTTGATGTTACCGCTTATTTTTATCGGTATCGTTTTGGGATTGGTGTTGCTAGGCAAGTCGTTCGACTTCTTCTCCATCCTTGGTTTGCTCGGACTGATTGGGATGAATATCAAAAATGCGATTGTACTGGTGGAACAGATTGATCTGGAGGCTAAAACGGGCAAAAAGCCGTTGGATGCTGTTGTCAGTGCTACAACGAGTCGTATTGTCCCCGTAGCAATGGCGTCCGGCACTACCATTCTGGGTATGTTGCCATTGTTGTTCGACGCGATGTTCGGCGGTATGGCGGCTACGATTATGGGAGGTTTGTTAGTGGCTTCGGCACTGACATTGTTTGTTCTTCCGGTAGCCTATTGTGCCATTCAAAGAATCAAAGGCTGATTGCCTTCTCTTATATGAAACTTGAATTTATTGTTTAGATTGAATAAAATGAAAACTCAACTTATAACTCTGTCTCTGCTGCTCCTTGGCCTCACAGCCGGAGCACAGCAGCCCTATCTTAGCCGGGAAGCTTACCGGGATAAAGTGGAAGCTTACAGTCAAATTCTGAAGCAACAGAAACTAAAGACGATGGCAAGTACGGAAGCACGAAAGATTGCTCACACGGGATTCTTGCCAAAAATTGATGTCAATGCGGACGGGACACTCAACATGAGCGACCTTAATGCCTGGAACGAACCGGTAGGCGAATACCGCAACCACACCTATCAAGGTGTATTTATCGTCTCGCAACCGTTGTACACGGGCGGGGCACTCAACGCCCAGCACAAGATTGCCAAAGCGGACGAAAAGCTGAATCAACTAAATGAGGAGCTTACCATCGACCAGATTCATTATCAGAGCGATGCAGTTTATTGGAATGCTTCCGCTTCACAGGCTATGTTGCAGGCGGCGGACAAGTATCAAAGTATTGTGAAGCAACAGTATGACATCATTCAGGATCGTTTCAACGACGGTATGATTAGTCGCACGGACTTATTAATGATTTCCACCCGGCTGAAAGAAGCGGAATTGCAATATATCAAGGCGCGTCAGAATTATACGCTGGCGCTGCAAAAGCTGAATATCCTGATGGGAGAAGAGCCGAACAATCCCGTAGACAGTCTGTACACGATTGACACGGCTTCCGCTCCGGTGCAGATCCTTTCTCTGGAGAATGTACTGCAACGTCGCGCGGATTACGAAAGTACGGAGGTGAATATCATGAAAAGTCAGGCGCAACGCAAAGCGGCTCTTAGCCAGTTCAACCCGCAATTGAATATGTATTTTAGCGGCGGATGGGCTACAGCTACACCTAACCTCGGTTATGACGTTTCTTTCAATCCCATCGTCGGCATTAACCTGAATATACCGATCTTCCGTTGGGGAGCCCGGTTCAAAACAAACCGTCAGCAGAAAGCGTATATCAGCATACAGAAACTGCAACAAAGTTATGTGACGGATAATATCAACGAGGAACTTTCTGCCGCCCTGACCAAACTGACGGAAACGGAATATCAAGTGAAAACCGCCAAAGAGACTATGAGTCTGGCTAATGAAAATCTTGATTTGGTTTCTTTCTCGTATAATGAGGGAAAGGCAAATATGGTGGATGTGCTCTCCGCGCAATTGTCATGGACACAAGCGCACACCAATCTGATTAATGCGTATCTGTCGGAAAAGATGGCGGTAGCGGAATACAGAAAGGTTATCAGTGAATAAATTTAGAAACAAAAGAAACTTGTTCACAAAGCCTTAGTCTTATAAAAGAAATCGTCCTGTTATCACGTAACCGTGAAACAGGACGATTTCTTTTTATATCATAAGGACTACAAAATACCGTTTTGCTTCAAGATATCTTCTATTTCCTTATCTGTGATATTTGCACGTTCTGACTTATCATAAATAGTGAGCAATTTTATCTCTGTATCTATTTCTGTCCAGATTATCGTATAGGTTATCACCCGTGCACCTCCACTTTTACCTTTATTTTTCGAAGTTATCGCTATACGTATTTTACGAAGATTGTTGCCCAAACTGACTCCTTGTTCAGGATTTAATAACAAATCATTTCCAAAATTCCTAAGATCTTCTTTCAACGATTTATACCGTTTTGACAAATGCTTCATTTCCCTTAAAAATTCGAGGGTAACGCTTATTCTATATTTCATTAAGGGCATCATCTAATGACTTAAACTCCAACTTACCCTCCAGATTCAGTTTCAGTTCCTTACACGCCTGATCTAAGCTTGCCAGAATCTCCGCCTTTGTCTGGTAGGGAGCTGCTTCCTCTGCGACAACATTCGTTTGCTCTTCTTCACAACTCAACATCGATTTCACTCTCCGCAGAATAGCGACATCATCCACATCCAGAATCCGCCGAATCAGTTCGTTCTTTTCGGCTTCCAATGACATTGCACTCATACGCTTGCTATTTTTACTGTTATACATTCACACAAAGATAACGCTATCAAACGAATCTTCCAAGTGTGAATGTATAAAAAGTCTTTTTCAGGAAGGAATTATCTTACGCAAGGAAGGAGATCAACACACCCGCAGCTACGGCAGAACCGATTACTCCGGAGATGTTGCTTGCCATGCAATACTGCAATACGTGATTCTTCGGATCGTATTTCAAAGCAATCTCATTGGCTACACGGCTCGCCATCGGAACGGCACTCAAACCAGTGGCGCCGATAAGCGGATTGATTTTCTTCTTCGAGAAGAGATTTACCAGTTTCACAAAGAAAATACCACCGGTTATAGAAAGTGCAAATGCAAGGAATCCACCGATCACAATACCGATTGTTGTCCAGTTGAGGAATGCTTCGGCTGTCATCGTTGCTCCTACGGACAGTCCGAGGAAGATGGTGGCAGCATTCATGATGCTATTGGAAGCGGCATCGAACAAGCGGAATGTGTTGGTTCCGATTTCTTTCACCAAATTACCAAACATCAACATACCCACCAAAGGCACTGCACTTGGCACGAAGAGGGCAACAATAGTAGTTACCACGATCGGGAAGATAATCTTCAATACACGCAGGTTCTTGATTTCAGTCTTCGAAGGGTACTTCTTTTCCTGTTCTTTCATGTTGATGCTCAACTCTTTCTTCGTACAGAACAGTTTCACTACCAGCGGAATAATCACCGGAACGAGCGCCATATACGAATAAGCGGCAATGGCAATCGGGCCCAGCAAATGCGGCGCCAGTTTGATGGTGGTAAAGATGGCTGTCGGACCATCCGCGCCACCGATAATGCCCAGAGAAGCGGCTTCCTGTGGAGTGAATCCCATCAGGATGGCTACCAGCAACACGGTAAAGATACCCAACTGTGCAGCTGCACCGAATATAGAAAGATGCAGATTACGCAACATCGGCCCGAAGTCCGTCAGCGCACCGACACCCATAAAGATGATCGGAGGCAGGAAACCTGTTTTAATCAACATATAGTAGATGAAGTTCATGATTCCCAGTTCGTGGGCAATGTCATGCAAAGGCATTTCCCAGATGTTCTTCAACACTCCGTTTACCATCACCATACCATTTTCGTCGGCCTGAATCACGCCCATATCTCCTCCGGGGAAGTTGGCTAGCAACACACCGAAAGCGATGGGGACAAGCAGCAACGGCTCGTACTGTTTCTTAATACCCAAATAGAGCAGAACGAACGCGATGGCATACATTATCAGGAACTGCGGTTCGGCAATGATATTGCTGAACGCAGTCATGTCATATAAGTTCTCAAATATTTCGTTCATTATCCTATCTTCATTAATACGTCATCTTCTGAAACAGCATCTCCCGGGTTGACACAGATAGCAGTCACTGTACCGCCAAACTCTGCACGGATGGCATTGTAGGTCTTCATCGCTTCTACATAGCAGATTACATCACCTTCTTTCACAGTGTCACCTACTTGCAAAGGAGTTTCCTGCGCACCTTTCACTAAGAAGAACTTGCCTTCCAACGGAGAAAGTACTTCTTTACCCTCTCCTGCCGGAGCAGCGGCAGCACCCGCAGGAGCAGCAGGTAGTTCGGTATCACCGTATGCTACCGTCACACGATAGGCCTGTCCGTCCACTTGTACGGTCAGTGTCTTCGGTTTGGCATCTTCTTCCGGAGATTTATCTTTTTCGGCACGACGTTTGACTACGTCTTCCAGGAAGTCTTCTTTTGCTTTGCCACTCTTGTAAGCCTCATATTGAGCCGGGTGCATAGCATATTCGAAGAGTTCTTCGTCGTCCTGTCCCACTTCCCATTTGTTCTCTTTCATCAGTTTGCGATATTTGTCGAGGGCATCGGGATAGTTATTCTGCGGATCACCTTCAAAGAACTTACGTCCTTCACGTTCTGCCTTTTCAATGATTTCGGGAGCAAGTTTGCCCGGCAGACGTCCGGCTTTACCCAGAATCATATCCCAGATATCATCGGCAATCATTCCCCAACGTTCTTTTCCTTTTTCCATGGCCATCACATTCATCATGGCGAGGTTCTTCACGTATTGGCTGAACGGAGTCACCAATGGAGGATAACCGACACGAGGCCATACGTAAGCTACTTCATCAAAGAGCTTGATGAGCAACTGGTCTTGCGTCATAAACGGCAGATTGTGTTTTGCCTTATATTTATTGATTGATTCCAGATTGGATTCGAGGTCGGCCATCAAACTACCCATCATACCACCGGGAAGTCCGGGAGCAATCAGCAAGGAGTTCATCAGACGGTTTTTCGGGCTGATATACAAGCCGAGGAAGTCGTCCATAAATTCCTGAATCATGCCGCGCACTTTCATGTAGGCTTCCATATTAATTTCGGGCACTTGATATCCGGCGTCTTTCAGCATTGCCTGCACGCTAAGCAAGTCAGCATGGCCTGTTCCCCAGGATAGCGGTTCCATGCCTACGTCGATGTAGTCACAACCGGCTTCGCATACTTCGAGGATGCTTGCCATATTAAATCCGGGACCTGCATGACTGTGATACTGAACGGGGATTTCGGGATGTGCTGCCTTGATATTTGCTACGATCTTACCTAACGATACAGGGCGGCCGATTCCTGCCATGTCTTTGATACAGATTTCGTCTGCTCCCAGTTTGATAAGTTCCAGCGCCATATTGGTGTAGTACTCTACGGTATGGATAGGCGAATGAGTGATGCAAAGCGAGCATTGCGAAATCATGCCTGCTTCCTTTGCGTATGTGATGGAAGGAGCAATGTTACGCACGTCGTTCAATCCGCAGAACGTACGGGTAATGTCTGTTCCTTGCGCTTTCTTTACTTTGTAGAATAATTTGCGGACGTCTGCCGGAACGGGGCTCATACGGAGTCCGTTCAGTGCGCGGTCGAGCATGTGGGTTTGAATACCGGCTTCATGGAACGGTTTTGTCCATTCGCGCACAGCTTTATTCGGGTTTTCACCAAACAATAAATTTACCTGTTCAAAACCTCCGCCGTTTGTTTCTACGCGGGCAAAACAGCCCATTTCAATGATGGCAGGAGCTACCTTTACGAGTTGGTCTACACGAGGTACGTATTTTCCGGCAGATTGCCACATATCTCGGAAAACCAAACTAAACTTTACTTCTCTTTTCATGTCTTTCAGTGATATTCTTTATAGATTTATAATTTTTCTACTTTAGTGATTTTTCCTTTACCTTGTGTCACCACATTTACAGCAGCTGTAATGGCGGCTAAGATGTTTCCCGGAACAGGGGCAGGACCTTGCGATGCTTCCCGCTTCACAGGAACCACTTCTTCAGGAGCATACTTGTTGACTAATGTAATCAACAACTTACCTAAACAAATCACAATCAGCAGAATAACAAACACGGTAGCCATTCCGACCACCATCAGCAGGATCGCTGTTTCGATATTTTCCATATAATAAACTATTAGTATTTTAAGTTGTTCGTCTAAAAAGCGTCCGAAAATACCAAATTTTTATTATAAAATAAATTAAGAAAGGAATATAATGTATAAAAACGTCATTTCTCTGATTGGAAAACTGGGGAAGTTTAATGATTTATGATTTATAATTTATGATTTATAATTTATGATTTAGCGTGCCATCCACATCTAAACTAAATTCCCATTTATCTTATTTACTATCTGCTTCTATTGCATAACCCAAATAGTAAATGGTAAATAGTCCAATAGTAAATCGTCCTATCTATCGTTCCTACAAAAAAAATGTGAGAGAAAGCCCCTCAACTTTCTCTCACACTCTGATAAAACAATTATTAAATAAAAATACTCAATGATAGACCGGTTCAGCCCTTTTCTGGTTTCATACTCTCTTAACCTACTATTAAACTACCAGATAAAACCGGCCTTGTTAAACCTCTCATGCGCCATCACGGCTTTCATTCTTTTAATTAGCGTAGCAGTCTAGTTGAAAAACCCTTTTTTAAGCCAACTAAGTCTGTTTAATCGGAAAAAACAAGCCTCTAAAGCTCATATCACGTCCGATGAGGGAATCTTTCCGGCTTACGTTTGTGGCAGGAATAATTCATCTGCCGCTGTCTATTGTTTGCTTTGAGCCCTAGTTTGCATTTCTAAAACATTGTTTGTTTTGGGTTAAATTTAAATTTTATAAAAAGCATCTATTGTTTGTTTTGAGTTTAGCTTGTAATTCTCTATAAAACATCTATTGTTTGTTCTGAATCCCGGCCTTATTTCTGCCGGATAATTTCTAATTTCTTCTACTACAACATTTAATCTTCTAATCAATTCTACCGTTTTCTTCAAATATCATTAAATAGCTCATCTATTAGAAAGAGAAGCATCTGTTGTTTTTTTACCAAGAAAAAATGAAGAAAATTTGAAGAAAAACAAAAAAGCCTCTTCTGGATAGTCAGAAGAGGCTTTTTTTATTGCAAAATAATTTCTTTCCCTCGAATTTGATAACTGATCCCACACGATCCAAAGACTTTTTCCAGTGTGGCGTTCAGGTCTTTCGTTAAGACCGTCCCGTTGTAGGTCAGCCCCTCGCATTTCTCATGTCCGACGACTGTTACTTCAAATATATGCTCAATATCTGCCACTACATTTATTAGCGGATCGTCTTCATACCCCAACACCTCGGGGAACTCTGATTCTTCCGCCTTTTTTTCTACTGGCACAATCTTGGTTTCATCGCAACGCACACTTTCACCGGCAAGCAATGTACGCTTACCTACGGCAGTCTCAACTTTCACACTTCCTTCCTCACAGTTGACGGTCATCTTCTTTCCTTGCTGATCGATGAGGAATTTCGTTCCCAGTACGGTTACGTCGCCGGCTTCTGTACGGACCGTGAATGTCTTGCCTTTGGTTACGTTAAAAGAGGCTTTACCCAATAGTTGCAATTTGCGCTCCCAAAGCCATGTGATATGATTGTAAGTCAGGCGGGAATTTTCCATCACCTGCACAGTACTGCCATCCGGCAATTCATAGTTCATAGCAGTGTTATCAGTCACCACCTTTTCTTCTGCCAGGAAGTAACCGCCTATCCCCAAAAGAAGGACAACTGCCGCTGCCACTCCCCATGAGAAAGAGAAACTTCTCCCCGCACCTTGCTTTCTTCTCCGGCTTAAGGCGATCTTATGGCTCTCCTCACGTTGCAACTTCAGCTTATCACCTATTTCTTTTTTACGAGAAAAGATTTCGCCAACCAGAGGAAGTTTTCCTTCTTCTAAGTATTTATCTAAAGATTCTGTCCACTTTTCCATATCTCACACCTCAATTAAAAATCCACAAATTAGCTGCTACCAACAACAAGAAAGATTTGCTCATACGCTCCCGCAAACTGGAGATAGCCATATGAGTAGTATTGTAAACCGTACGTGAAGTGAGTCCCATCACCTGGGCTATTTCTTCCGGACTCATCTTCTTATAATACTTAAGATACAATACCTCCCGCTGTTGCTTTGTCAAATTGTTCAGCTCTTTCTGCAAAACTTCCAGCTGTTCTTTTTCCAACTCTGAATGGATAATAGCAGTTTCAATATCGATCTCCAGATCAAACTGATATTCGTTTGTGCCTACTTCATCCAGTGATTTGAATGATCCACTATTCTCTTTTTTCAGTTCGTTCACTATCATGTGTCTCAACGAAACACACAAGTAAGCGGGTATGGATTGAGGTGCCGCGCAAGTTTCTCTTTTCTCAAAGATGTAAACAAACAACGACTGTATCGCCTCGGTCACCAGCGTATCATCACCGGCTATCTTCATGCCATATCCATACAGTAAATCTGCATATTGCTCATAAAGCTGCCGGAATGCCTCTTCATCCCCTTGCTGAATTTTATCCCAGGATAGTGTCTTCATTTCTATTCACTCATTTATATGAGATATGTTTTTCCTTTTTTTACCTGATTTTTTAGTTAAAATCAACGGAATATGTTTTAAAACTCACTTGTAAAGTGGAATTTGATGTGTTTAAAGTCCATCTGCGCCATCTGAAGTACATAACCGGAGTCTGCCAGGAACACATCGCGCCCTTCTCTATCCTTTGCCATATACTGGTATTTACGTTTCTTGAAGGCTTCCAGTTCTGTGGGATCATCGCTTTCTACCCAACAGGCTTTATAAAGACTTACCGGTTCCCAGCGACAGGACGCATTGTATTCATTCAACAAACGGTACTGAATGACCTCAAACTGCAACTGTCCCACCGTACCGATAATCTTACGGCCATTGAACTGATTGACAAACAACTGTGCCACACCTTCATCCATCAACTGGTCAATGCCTTTTGCCAACTGTTTCTGTTTCATCGGGTCGGCATTCTCAATATACTTGAACATCTCCGGTGAGAAACTCGGCAATCCACGGAAATGGAGCATTTCACCTTCTGTCAGCGTATCGCCAATCTTAAAAGTACCATTATCCGGTAAACCAATAATATCTCCTGCATAAGCTTCATCAATCGTTGTTTTACGCTGTGCCATAAACTGGGTAGGCGACGAAAAACGCATGGTCTTTCCATGACGGACGTGTGTATATGGAGCATTGCGAACAAACTTACCGGAACAAATCTTACAGAATGCCACACAAGAACGATGGTTGGGATCAATGTTGGCGGTTATCTTAAAGATGAATCCGGTAAATTTCGGTTCGTCAGGTTTCACTTCACGCTCTTCTGCCTGTACAGGACGAGGGCTGGGAGCTATCTCTACGAAACAGTTCAGCAACTCTTGCACACCGAAGTTGTTCAGCGCTGATCCAAAGAATACAGGCGCACAGTCTCCTGCCAAATAGGATTCAGAATCAAATTCCGGATAAACACCCTCAATCAGTTCCAAATCGCCACGCAGTTTGTCTGCCAACGACTTGCCAATCTGCTGATCCAGTTCTTCCGAATGAATATCGACTGCCACTTTCTCTGTTACCATCTGTTTGGATGGCTGATACAAGTCCAGTTTCTGTTCATAGATATTGTATACCCCTTTAAAACGTGCTCCCTGCTCTATCGGCCAGGACAAGGGACGAACCTGAATCATCAGTTCTTCTTCAAGTTCATCAAGCAAATCGAACGGATCTTTTCCTTCACGGTCCATTTTGTTGACGAAGATTATTACCGGAGTCTTTCTCATACGGCACACCTCCATCAGTTTACGTGTCTGCGTTTCCACACCTTTCGCACCGTCTACAACGATGATAACACTGTCTACAGCTGTCAGTGTGCGATATGTATCTTCGGCAAAGTCCTGGTGACCGGGAGTATCGAGAATGTTAATCTTATAGTCCCGATAGTCGAATTCCATCACGGAAGTCGTTACCGAAATACCACGTTGTTTCTCGATTTCCATCCAGTCGGACGTAGCCGTCTTTTTAATCTTATTACTCTTTACAGCACCTGCTACCTGTATCTGACCACCGAAAAGCAATAGCTTTTCCGTCAATGATGTCTTACCGGCATCCGGATGCGCAATAATGGCGAACGTTCGCCGTCTCAAAATTTCTGTATTATCTGCCATAGTTATTAAATTGAGAATTGAAAATTGGAAATTAAAAAATGATACTCAAAGTGGTTTCTTTTTTATTTCTCAACTCTCAATTTTTAATTTCCAATTTCTCCAGGCATCGTTGGAGACTTTCCTCCCAATGGGGGATTTCGATGCCAAATGTTGTTTTTATTTTTGTTTTATCAAGTACAGAGTATGCCGGACGGTTGGCCTTTGCAGGATATTCGGCTGTATGCAGAGGTTTCACTTTGCAGGAGGTTATTCCTGCCAAGCGATGAATAGCCACTGTGAAATCATACCAGGAACAAACGCCTTCATTGCTGAAATGGTAGATGCCGCGGACTATACCTTTATTTATAATGGTATAGATGGCACGTGCCAGG
This sequence comes from Bacteroides sp. LFL-34, assembly GCF_027257075.1. NCBI lineage: Bacteria > Pseudomonadati > Bacteroidota > Bacteroidia > Bacteroidales > Bacteroidaceae > Bacteroides > Bacteroides sp. LFL-34. The sequence continues at coordinate 50,100 of NZ_JAPQKZ010000040.1, forward strand.
TCATTAGCATAAGTCGGGGTTCCGATCTGGTCGAAAACAACTCCCAGACTGTCACGCTCTTTTCCAAGACGGATCATTGTCTTCACAAAATTATTGCCGAAAGTGGAATAAAGCCATGCAGTACGGATTACGACTGCTTTCTCGCAATAATTCATCACGTCATATTCTCCTTCCAGTTTGGTGGTGCCGTATACGGAGTCCGGACAAGGGTCGCAATCCTCCGTATACGGAGTGTGTGCAGTACCGTCAAAGACATAATCGGTAGATACCTGTATCATGGCGGCTCCGTTGAATTGTGCCGCACTTGCCAATTGTTTCGGTGCTTCGCAATTCAATTGATAGGCTAGTTCCGAATTATCTTCCGCTTTATCTACGGCCGTATATGCGGCACAGTTCACGACAAGCTCAATCCGCTTCTCTGCGATATAAGCCCAAACGGCTTGCTTGTCACAGATGTTAAGCTCCTCTACATCCGTGAAATAATACGTATGTTGCGGGTTCTCTTTTGCAAGCACCTGCATCTCATTGCCAAGCTGACCGTTGGCACCCGTTACCAAAATTCTCATTTATTCATCCAGTTTTAATTCACCTTTACGGTCTTTATCATAATAGTTTGCCAACATAGAAAGGAAACTAGTGATAGCTTCCACTGCCTTGGCAGTTCCTTCGCTGATAGGCTTCTTTTGAAGACGAAGCAGGAGTACTCCATACAACGCTTCAAAACAGGTTTCCAGTTCGGGTTCATCTTTCTTGCCGTTTTTATTCCGTAATTCTACGATAAACGGTAATGCCTTGAAATAAGCAGCACTGTAAAAAGGAAATTTAGGAGAAGAGGACAATGCGTTGTGCAACTCTGTCAGATTGATAATTACATTTTTATTAATCTGCAGATGACCCTTTTCCCGTACTCCTTCCTCGCCCATCATCGTAATCAGGTTGGTATACCATTCTCGCATGGCAGGCCGCTGTTCTTCCGGATAGCGGGCAATCACATTTGCCTCCATCTCTTCCGGTTCACAATGATTGGCACGGATCAAGTCTTCCTCTTGCCACATATATATAAGGTATTCGGCAATATTCTTCTCTTTCAGTTGTTGTGCTATCTGATTCATTATGTTATCTCTTAATAAAGTGACTCTCCCAACAAAGTATAAATCAATCCGGCAACAGATACCAGCATTACGATACTTCCTACAACACGATTCAGTATCCAGATACCACGTAAATTGAATTTAGTGCGCACCTTATTCACAAAATAAGTGATACCCAACCACCAAGTCAATGCTCCTATAGCAATTGCAAGATATCCCGTGATCTCTTCAAACACCAAGACTCCCGGCTGCACAAAGGCAAAGCGGGCAAAAAGTCCGATAAACAGGAAGATTATCAAGGGGTTGGATAGAGTGACGAAAAAGGCGGTAATAAAATTATGGAAATAAGAACCTTTGCTGGACGAAGCCGGACGAATGGATTGCACCGGATTGCTACGAAAGGTATATATACCAAAAAGGAGTAGCATGACACTCCCCAATAACTGCAAATAGAAAATATTCTTATTGATATAATCGAACACAAAACTCATCCCATAACCGGTGAGCAAAGCGTATGCTATATCGCTCAACGAAGCTCCCAGACCTGTTACAAATCCGTACCAACGCCCTTTATTCAGAGTCCTCTGGATGCATAATACGCCCACCGGACCGAGGGGTGCGGACACAACAACGCCAATAATAAAGCCTTTCACTAATATATCGAATATTGTCTCTATCTGAATCATGTCGCAAATATCGCACTTTTTTGTGATATGGGGATAGTATATTAACGTTTTTTCCACACAAGAATCACTATATATAGCGATAATAAGTAAAACGTACATCAAAAATAAACATATTAAATAAGGTATAGGAATTTATTCTCTATTTTTTTCCTACCACCAACGAAATTGATTATCTTTGCGCCACAGAAAAAGAGAAGAGTTTCTCCTGCAGGAACTTCAATCGTAAAATCGTAAATCGTAAAATCGTAAATATACAACATGATTCTTTTTTTCAGAACCCCTTCCAAGAGCGTGATTGCCGTAGAGAGCAACCATCAGCTCACCCCTGACGAAAGTAATAAACTCTGCTGGCTTTTTGGCGAAGCCGTGATGGAAAGTGAAGAAAACCTGAAAGGCTGTTTCGTTGGCCCACGCCGCGAAATGATCACTCCCTGGAGTACAAACGCAGTAGAAATCACCCAAAACATGGGGCTCGAAGGCATCAGCCGCATCGAGGAGTACTTCCCTGTTAAGGACGAAAACGCAGACTACGACCCGATGCTCCAACGCATGTACAAAGGACTCGACCAAAACGTATTCACGACAAACCGTCAGCCGGAACCGATCATCTACATCGAAGATCTCGAAGTGTACAACGAACAAGAAGGTCTGGCTCTTTCTAAAGAAGAAATGGACTATCTGAAGAAAGTAGAAAATGATCTCGGACGAAAACTGACTGACTCCGAAGTATTTGGTTTCGCACAGATCAACTCCGAACACTGCCGCCACAAAATCTTCGGCGGAACGTTCATCATTGACGGTGTAGAACAGGAGTCTTCTCTGTTTCAGATGATTAAAAAGACGACACAGGAAAATCCGAATAAAATCATCTCTGCTTATAAAGATAATGTAGCCTTTGCCGAAGGTCCAGTTGTTGAACAGTTTGCTCCGGCAGATCATTCAAAACCTGATTTCTTCCAGATAAAGGACATCAAGAGTGTAATCTCACTGAAAGCGGAAACACATAATTTCCCTACTACTGTAGAACCGTTCAACGGTGCTTCTACCGGTACCGGTGGTGAAATCCGCGACCGTATGGGTGGTGGTAAAGGTTCATGGCCGATTGCAGGTACTGCTGTCTACATGACTTCTTATCCGCGCACCGATGAAGGACGTGAATGGGAAGAAATTCTTCCGGTACGCAAATGGTTGTACCAGACTCCGGAACAGATTCTTATCAAAGCATCCAACGGTGCTTCCGACTTCGGTAACAAGTTCGGCCAGCCGCTGATCTGCGGTTCGGTACTGACTTTCGAACATACGGAAAACAAAGAAGTTTATGGTTACGACAAAGTAATCATGCTTGCCGGCGGTGTGGGTTACGGCACACAACGTGACTGCCTGAAAGGTACACCGGAAGCAGGAAACAAAGTGGTGGTAATCGGTGGTGACAACTATCGTATCGGACTGGGTGGCGGTTCCGTATCTTCTGTAGACACCGGTCGTTACAGCAGTGGTATCGAGTTGAATGCTGTGCAACGTGCTAATGCTGAAATGCAGAAACGTGCCAACAACGTAGTACGTGCTCTTTGTGAAGAAGAGGTGAATCCGGTGGTTTCTATCCACGACCACGGCTCTGCCGGACACGTAAACTGTCTGTCCGAACTAGTGGAAGAATGTGGTGGTTTAATCGATATGAGCAAATTGCCTATCGGCGACAAGACTTTGTCGGCAAAAGAAATCATCGCTAACGAGAGCCAGGAACGTATGGGGCTATTGATTAAAGAAGAAGCCATCGAACATGTACGTAAGATTGCCGAACGCGAACGCGCTCCGATGTACGTAGTCGGTGAAACAACCGGCGATCATCGTTTCGCCTTCCAACAGGCTGACGGTGTACGTCCGTTTGATCTTGCTGTAGAGCAGATGTTCGGTTCTTCTCCCAAGACATATATGGTAGACAAAACCGTGGAACGTCATTACGAAATGCCGAAATACGAATTGTCTAAATTACATGAATATCTGACGAATGTATTGCAGCTTGAAGCTGTTGCCTGCAAAGACTGGTTGACAAATAAGGTAGACCGCTCGGTAACAGGTAAAGTGGCACGCCAGCAATGTCAGGGCGAACTTCAGTTGCCGTTGAGTGACTGCGGTGTCGTTGCACTTGACTACCGTGGCGAAAAAGGAATCGCTACTTCTATCGGACATGCTCCGCAAGCAGCATTGGCTGATCCGGCTGCCGGTTCTATCCTTTCCGTATCTGAAGCACTAACCAATCTTGTTTGGGCTCCGATGGCGGAAGGTATGGACAGTATTTCTCTGTCTGCCAACTGGATGTGGCCTTGCCGTTCTCAAGAAGGTGAAGATGCCCGTCTGTACACCGCTGTAAAAGCATTGAGCGACTTCTGCTGCGCACTGCAAATCAATGTGCCTACCGGAAAAGACTCTTTGTCTATGACACAGAAGTATCCGAACGGTGAGAAAGTGATTTCTCCGGGAACGGTGATTGTTTCTGCCGGCGGTGAAGTTTCCGACGTGAAGAAAGTAGTATCTCCAGTATTGGTTAACAATGAAAAGACTACGCTTTATCATATTGACTTCAGCTTCGACGAACTGAAATTAGGTGGTTCGGCTTTCGCACAATCTCTGGGTAAAGTGGGCGACGAAGTACCTTGCGTACAGGATGCCGAATATTTCCGTGACGCTTTCCTTGCCGTACAAGAACTTGTAAACAAAGGATTGATCCTTGCAGGACACGATATATCTGCCGGTGGTTTAATCACTACATTGCTCGAAATGTGCTTCTCTAATGTAGAAGGCGGTTTGGAAATCAGCCTCGACAAGATGAAGGAAGAAGATATCGTCAAGATTCTGTTCGCGGAAAACCCGGGTATTGTTATCCAGATCAGCGACAAGCATAAGGATGAAGTGAAGAAGATTCTGGAAGATGCAGGCGTAGGCTATATAAAGCTGGGTAAACCGACTGACGAACGCCACATTTTGGTATCTAAAGATGGTGCTACTTACCAGTTTGGTATCGATTATATGCGTGACGTATGGTATTCTTCTTCTTACCTGCTCGACCGCAAACAATCTATGAACGGTTGCGCAAAAGCACGTTTCGAAAACTATAAGATGCAACCTGTTGAATTCGCTTTCATGCCGGAATTCAAAGGTAAGCTTTCTCAATATGGTATCACTCCGGATCGTCGTACCCCAAGCGGCATCCGTGCAGCTATCATCCGCGAGAAGGGTACAAACGGTGAGCGCGAAATGGCTTACTCACTCTATTTGGCAGGTTTCGACGTAAAAGACGTTACAATGACCGACCTCATCAGCGGACGCGAAACACTGGAAGACGTAAACATGATTGTTTACTGCGGTGGTTTCTCTAATTCCGATGTTTTGGGTTCTGCTAAAGGATGGGCAGGCGCATTCTTGTTCAACCCGAAAGCTAAGGAAGCATTGGATAAATATTATGCACGCGAAGATACATTGTCATTAGGTGTCTGCAACGGTTGCCAGTTGATGATGGAACTCGACCTTATCAACCCGGAACTGAAGAAGAAAGGCAAGATGTTGCATAACAATTCGCACAAGTTCGAATCACGCTTCCTCGGCCTTACTATCCCGACCAACCGCAGTGTGATGTTCGGCTCTTTGAGCGGAAGCAAACTGGGTATCTGGGTAGCTCACGGAGAAGGAAAATTCTCTTTGCCGTATGACGAAGACAAATACAATGTAGTAGCGAAGTATAGCTATGATGAATATCCGGGCAACCCGAACGGTTCCGATTATTCTATCGCAGCATTGGCTAGTGCAGACGGACGCCATCTGGCTATCATGCCTCACTTGGAACGTTCTATCTTCCCATGGCAAAACGGTTGTTATCCGGCAGACCGCAAGAACAACGATCAGGTTACTCCATGGATAGAAGCGTTTGTCAACGCTCGCAAATGGGTGGAAGCAAAAATGAAATAAATCATTTCTATATTTACAGAGGCTGGTACATTTTAAAGTGCCAGCCTCTTGTTTCACACAACTTTTCGCTCTACTGAAAGCCCCTTTACAGATACCAAAATTCCGAAAACAAACAATATGTATAAATACCTATAAAATAGTCTGTTTTCTTTCATTTTAAGAACGCTGTTATCTTTCTTCAAAATTTTGTAATATCGGAAAATCTTCTTAATTTTGTCAAACTTTCTCCCTCATTAAAGATTCAATAACCCTTAAAAGTCCTATTTGTATGAAAAAATGGCTTTTTCTAATCTTATTGTTTCCTCTAACTTGTGTCGCACAGACGTATCGATATATTGGAGTGGAGGATGGGTTAAGTAACCGGCGGGTTTACTGCATTCAAAAAGATAAAACCGGCTACATGTGGTTCCTTACACACGAAGGTATTGATCGATACAACGGAAAAGACTTTAAACGATATAAGTTAATGGATGGTGACGTAGAAGTGAACTCTCTGTTAAATCTGAATTGGCTTTATATCGACCAAGAAGGAGTTTTATGGGAAATCGGAAAGAAAGGTAAAGTATTCCGGTATGACCAGATTCACGACTGTTTCAATCTTGTATATAAGTTACCGATGGAAAGCTTCAGTGAACAACCGGATCCGATCACCTATGCCTGGCTTGACGAAAACAAACATATCTGGCTATGTAATAAGGATACAATCTTCCTCTACAACACGGAGACCCAACTGGTTACCCATATAAAGAACGATATCAGTGAAGAGATCACAGATATTGAACAGATAGACGAGTCGCATTTCTTCATCGGCACAGAAATGGGTATTCATTACGCCAAGTTGGAAAATAACGCATTGGAACTTATCAATTGCGATAAGCTGGAGAGCCTGAAAGCCCAGATTATCGATTTATATTTCGACAAAAAGATTCGTAAACTATTCATCGGAACTTTTCTACGGGGAATCATGATTTACGATATGAATACCAAATCTGTTATACGTCCGGAACAGAATTTGAAAGATATTAGTATCACACGATTCAGACCATTAAATGATAAGGAATTACTGATAGCAACCGACGGTGGAGGAGTACACAAAATAGATGTAGACACTTATCAGATAACACCTGAAATTGTGGCTGATTACAACAGTAACAATGGCATGAACGGTAACAGTATCAATGACATCTTTGTAGATGATGAAGAACGGGTATGGCTGGCTAATTATCCCATCGGAATCACCATACAAAACAACCGTTATACCGGCTACAAATGGATCAAACACTCCATTGGCAATAAACAGTCTTTAATCAACGATCAGGTGAACGCCATTATCGAAGACAGAGACGGAGATTTATGGTTCGCAACGAACAATGGTATCAGTTTCCTCAATTCAAAGACCGGACAATGGCGTTCGGTGCTTAGCTCTTTTGAAGAATCGCAAGGTAATAAAAGCCATATCTTTCTTACCGTATGCGAAGTAGCTCCCGGAATAATCTGGGCAGGTGGGTACTCTTCCGGTGCTTACCAGATAGATAAAAAGACGTTCAGTGTCAGCTATTTCATGCCGCCCTTGTACACTCACAGTAACAAGCGGCCGGATAAATATATACGTGATATCCGTACAGATATGCAGGGCTATATCTGGTCCGGAGGGTTCTATAACCTCAAGCGCATCAATCTAAAAACGCAGGACGTACGGTTTTATGACGGATTAAATTCCATTACCGCCATTGTTGAGAAGGATGAAAAAAGCATGTGGATCGGTAGTGCTGCCGGCCTGTGCCTTTTAGATAAAGAATCCGGGAAATTTGAACGTATCAAACTTCCGGTAGAATCGAGCTATATTTACTCTTTATATCAAGCAAAAAATGGTTCATTATATATAGGTACCAGCGGGTCGGGACTATTGATTTACGATGTCAACAAAAAACTGTTCACTCATTACCACTCTGAAAACTGTGCTTTAATATCCAATAATATCTACACTATATTATCGGATGCGGACAAAGACATCATAATGAGTACAGAAAGCGGACTGACAAGTTTCTATCCCGAAGAAAAGAAATTCCATAACTGGACCAAAGATATGGGACTAATGCCCCCCCATTTCAATGCGCTGTCGGGTGTGTTACGAAAAAATAAAAAATTCATTTTTGGTAGTTCGGACGGAGCCGTAGAGTTTGACAAGGACATGAAATTACCCAGAGGTTATTCCTCTAAAATGATTTTCAGCGATTTCAAGCTTTTCTATCAGACAATCTATCCGGATGATGAAGATTCTCCGTTAAGAACAAGCATCAATGAAACAAAGGAACTGAAGTTAAAATACAATCAGAATATTTTCTCTTTGCAGGTTTCTTCCATCAATTATGACTATCCTTCCAACATCATTTATTCTTGGAGGCTAGAAGGTTTTTATGATGAATGGAGCAAACCCGGAACCGAAAATACGATTCGTTACACCAATCTTGCGCCGGGCAAATATACGTTAAGAGTACGCGCCATCTCCAACGAAGACAAACGCATCGTACTTGAAGAAAGAAGTATGGACATTGTTATCGCCCAACCTTTTTGGCTGACAATCTGGGCTATGCTGCTTTATGCGGCTTTCCTTTGTCTCATTGCCATCATTCTATTACGTATCTTGATTTTAAGAAAGCAGCGTAAAGTCTCCGATGAGAAAATACACTTCTTTATCAATACGGCACATGATATCCGTACCCCATTGACGCTTATCAAAGCACCTTTGGAAGAACTACGCGAGAAAGAGGAGTTGAGTAAAGAAGGTATTTCGAACATGAATACGGCATTACGAAACGTAAATGCCCTATTACGTCTTACCACCAATCTTATCAACTTTGAAAGAGCGGACGTATATTCTTCCGAATTATATATTTCAGAGCATGAGCTAAACACGTTTATGAATGAAATATTCAACGCGTTCCAGCAGTACGCCAACATCAAACATATCAACTTCACTTATGAAAGTAATTTCAGGTATATGAACGTATGGCTTGATAAAGAAAAGATGGAATCTATCTTTAAGAACATCATTTCGAACGCACTGAAATATACTCCGGAAAATGGAAATGTACAGGTTTTCGTTTCAGAAACATCTGACTCATGGAGCGTGGAAGTCAGAGACACAGGAATCGGCATCCCGGCCAATGAACAAAAGAAATTGTTCAAACTTCATTTCCGTGGCAGCAATGCTATTAATTCCAAAGTAACAGGAAGTGGTATCGGACTGATGCTTGTATGGAAGCTAGTCCGCCTGCATAAAGGAAAGATTAATCTGTCAAGCATCGAAAACCAGGGATCGGTTATCAAAATAACATTCCCTAAAGACAGCAAGCGCTTCCGGAAAGCACATCTGGCAACTCCGAGCAAACAGCGTATAGAAAATACGATTGATAACGTTCCGCCTCCATCACCTGAAATTTACGAAAATGCACAAAAGAAAGAGAACATTAATCATCGTCGCATCTTGATTGTGGAAGATAATGATGAGTTGCGCAACTATCTGTCGCAAACGTTATCCGAGGAGTATTTCGTACAGGTTTGCTCCAATGGAAAAGAAGCATTGACGATTATTCCCGAGTACAAACCAGAGCTGGTTATTTCAGACATTATGATGCCTGAAATGCGGGGGGATGAATTATGCCAAGCTATCAAGAATAATATCGAAACCTCCCACATTCCTGTTATCCTGCTGACTGCTTTGAATAATGAGAAAGATATTCTCTCGGGACTTCAGATTGGTGCGGATGAATACGTTGTGAAGCCATTCAATATTGGTATATTGAAAGCTAATGTTGCCAATCTGCTGGCTAACCGTGCACTATTGCGCAGCAAATTCGCAAATTTAGATCTGAATGATGAGGAAAATGATGAAGACTGCATCAACTGTTCGCAAGACATTGACTGGAAATTCATAGCAAACGTCAAAAAGAACGTGGAAGATAACATTGACAATCCTGCTCTCACGGTAGATGTATTATGCAGCCTGATGGGAATGAGTCGCACAAGTTTTTACAATAAATTAAGGGCATTAACCGATCAGGCACCGGGAGATTATATCCGGCTGATTCGTCTGAAACGTGCCGTACAATTACTAAAAGAAGACACACATAGCATAACAGAAATTGCAGAAATGACGGGATTCAGTGACGCCAAGTACTTCCGCGAAGTATTTAAGAAGCATTATAATGTAAGTCCCAGTCAATATGGCAAAGAGAAAAAAGCAGTTAGTAAGGAAGGAGGAGAAAAGAAAGAATGAACATTTATCTCGAAGCATTTGGAATCTTTTTTAAAATAGGCGCCTTTACTATTGGAGGAGGATATGCAATGGTGCCACTGATTGAAAATGAAATTGTCACCAAACGGAAATGGATTGCGCAGGAAGATTTTATCGATCTGCTGGCTATCTCCCAATCCGCACCGGGAATTTTGGCAGTCAATATTTCTATCTTTATAGGATATAAGCTGCGTGGAATCCGGGGAAGTATTATCACAGCATTGGGAACAATTTTGCCGTCTTTCATTATTATATTGGCTATCGCCCTGTTCTTTCATAGTTTCAAAGACAATCCGATAGTGGAACGTATTTTTAAAGGAATTCGCCCGGCAGTGGTGGCACTCATCGCGGCGCCGACCTTTACCATGGGACGATCCGCAAAAATCAACCGCTACAATCTGTGGATTCCTGTTGTCTCGGCAATATTAATCTGGCTGTTGGGCTTCTCCCCTATCTGGATTATTATTGCGGCCGGTGTAGGAGGTTTCCTGTGGGGGAAATTTAGAAAAGTTGAGAGTTGAGAATGGAGAATGGAGAGTTGAGAAGGCGCGGATTAACGCTGTTGTTTTACAGATTCATAATTCTAAAAGCCGGTAAATCCGTGTAATCCATGCCTAAAATTATTATATAATAAATTATTAATCACATGATTTACCTACAGTTATTCTATACATTTTTCAAGATCGGGCTCTTTGGCTTCGGTGGCGGTTATGCCATGCTTTCCATGATTCAAGGCGAAGTGGTAACCCGCTATGGATGGGTGAGTTCGCAGGAGTTCACGGATATTGTCGCAATCAGCCAAATGACTCCAGGACCTATTGGTATCAACGCAGCTACTTATGTAGGGTTTACTTCTACGGGTAGCGTATGGGGTTCCATCATTGCTACCTTTGCCGTAGTCCTTCCCTCTTTCATCTTGATGTTGACCATCAGTAAATTCTTCCTAAAATACCAGAAACATCCGATAGTAGAATCTATTTTTAATGGATTACGCCCGGCAGTAGTCGGATTACTCGCCTCCGCTGCGTTGGTATTAATGAACGCAGAAAACTTCGGTTCGCCTACGGAAGATACTTATTCATTCGTTATCAGTATCATTATCTTTCTGATTGCATTCATCGGAACAAGAAAATATAAAGCCAATCCGATATTAATGATTATCGCCTGTGGTATTGCAGGTTTGCTGCTCTATTAATAACGAGCGGCTGAACAGTAAACAAAAAAACAGTAAACAAAAAACGGTGAATAAACTGCGTTATCATTCTGCAGAGTGTTCACCGTTTTATCGTTGTTTATTCTATACCTTTACAGTTTTAACTTCTTACTTACGGATTTCGATTCATTATGTAAACGATCTAAAGCTGTCACTACATAACGGCATTTTGTTTTTCCTGTTTCATAAGGAAGTCTATAGAATGGATTGCGCGTGATAGCTACAATATGAGAAGGATCGTCCAAATTCACCTTTTCTTTACTGTCAAAACGATAGACTACATATTGAACTGCCTTATCCATCTCTGTATCAGCTTTCGGAGCTGTCCAAAAAAGGATATAGCCATCTTCCGTCCATACCTTTTTCATTTTACGTACCTTGCCCGGAGCTTTATCATCCATAAAATCAAAGACTGGAATCAAAGCAGGATATTTATGATATTCACTGATTAAAGCATCACGATATCTACCCTGATTCTCAACAACAGCTGCTGCATACCATTGACAGCTTCCTCCGATTGTTTGGTAAGCACGTTGCAAAGCCATCTTACGGGGAAGCTGATTGATAGAAGGATTCTGCGGATCGGCAAACTGAACAGTCTTTGGCACTGACTGGCCGATAAATAACGGCCGGTTTTCCGAATGAGTAGCCCACCATTTCACCAATGTCTCATAGTCGGCAGCCTTGTGACCAATCTCCCAATAAATTTGCGGAATATTATAATCAATCCATCCTTCACGTGCCCAAAGAAGCACATCGGCATAAAGATCATCATAGTTCTGCAAACCATTGGTGTTACTTCCCAACGGATCGCTTTTCTGATTACGATAAATACCGAACGGACTAATACCGAACTTCACCCATGGCTTGATGCCACGAATCGTTTCATGAAGCTTCTTTATCAACACATTCACATTACTACGACGCCAATCTGCCTTATTGGTGAAACCTCCACCGTAACGGGCGAAACTTGCATCATCCGGAAAATCCAACCCATTAACCGGATAAGGATAGAAATAATCATCCATGTGAATAGCATCTACATCATAACGAGACACAATATCGGTCACAATTTTGCAGATATGTTCACGGCTTTCGGGAAGTGCCGGATCGAAATATAGCTGATCGCCATAAGTAACAAACCATTCCGGATGCTGGTGATAAATATGTTCCGGTGCCAACTTGTTCTTTAATGAGGTCTTCACGCGGTAAGGATTGATCCAGGCATGAAATTCCATATTCCGTTTCTGACATTCTTCAATCATAAACTGCATCGGATCCCACATAGGAGAAGGCATCTGACCTTGCGTTCCTGTCAGAAAACGACTCCACGGTTCATGCTGGGAAGCATATAATGCATCCGCTTCAGGGCGTACCTGAAAGATGATTGCGTTAATACCAGCTTCCTGAAGAGAGTTCAACTGACTAATCAATATTTGTTTCAGCCTCTCTGTGGGAATGCCACGAAACTGACCGTTAACAGCTTGTATCCACGCTCCACGGAATTCACGTTTAGGATATTTATTGCCTGATGGCACCTGTGCCCTCACTCCTACCACCAGAAGAAGAGCTAAAAGTAAAAGATAGTTTTTCAGCTTCATAATATTCTTAAATCGTAATAATGTGACGCAAAGATAATACAAACTCCCGATAAATTCGCTAACTTTGCCGACTACCATAAAAAAGGAGTATTTTATGTCAGAAAACAACTATATTTCGATCAAAGGCGCACGCGTCAACAACCTAAAAAACATCGATGTAGATATTCCCCGCAACAAGCTTGTTGTCATCACCGGATTATCGGGTTCGGGAAAATCATCTCTTGCTTTTGATACGCTCTACGCAGAAGGACAACGCCGCTACGTGGAAAGTTTAAGCAGCTATGCGCGCCAGTTCCTGGGGCGAATGAGCAAACCGGAATGTGACTTTATCAAAGGGATTCCTCCCGCCATTGCTATCGAACAAAAAGTGAACAGCCGCAATCCCCGTTCTACTGTGGGCACCTCGACTGAAATTTACGAATATCTACGCCTGTTATATTCACGGGTAGGGAAAACGTATAGCCCCATCAGCGGACAAGAAGTAAAGAAGCACTCTACAGAAGACATTGTCAACTGCATGCTCTCATACCCGGAAGGTACAAGATATACGGTACTGACACCCATCCGCCTGCGTGAAGACCGCACCTTGCAACAGCAACTGGAGATAGACCTGAAACAAGGGTTCAACCGTATCGAAGTGAACGGTGAGATGAAGCGTATTGATGAATATACGCCTGTGGCAGGTGATGAAGTATATCTACTGGTGGACCGTATGGCTGTTGCCAACAGCAAAGACGCCATCAGCCGGCTGACTGATTCTGCCGAAACAGCCATGTATGAAGGCGACGGAACCTGTATGCTGCGTTTTTTTCTATCGGATGGAACTACGAAACTTCATACTTTCAGCACTAAATTCGAAGCGGACGGCATCATCTTTGAAGAACCGAACGACCAGATGTTTTCATTCAACTCGCCTATCGGTGCTTGTCCGGCGTGCGAAGGATTCGGCAAAGTAATCGGCATCGACGAGCACTTAGTCGTTCCGGATCGTTCATTATCGGTGCATGAAGGAGCTATCGTATGCTGGCGTGGCGAAAAGATGGGTGAATGGAAAGAAGAATTAATTCATAATGCGGAGAAATTCGACTTCCCCATTTTCACTCCTTATTATGAGTTGACAGACGCGCAACGCAGGTTACTTTGGGAGGGCAACCAATATTTCCACGGCATCAATGATTTTTTCAAGATGCTGGAAGAGAATCAATATAAGATACAATACCGGGTGATGCTGGCGCGTTACCGGGGAAAGACGCTTTGCCCGAAATGCCACGGCACCCGCCTGAAACCGGAAGCCGGATATGTACGAGTGGGTGGAAAAAACATTTCCGAACTGGTAGATTTGCCTATCACAGAGCTGAAGGAATTCTTCGATCATTTGGAACTGGACGAACACGACAACAACGTATCCCGACGTATCCTGGTTGAAATAAATAGCCGGATTCGTTTTCTAATTGATGTAGGTTTGGGCTATCTGACTTTGAACCGGCTTAGTAATTCCTTATCGGGTGGAGAGAGCCAGCGTATCAATCTGGCAACCTCGCTGGGAAGTAGCCTTGTAGGTAGTCTTTATATTCTCGATGAACCAAGTATCGGACTGCATAGCCGTGACACAGACCGTCTGCTCCATGTGTTGCGTCAACTGCAACAATTAGGAAATACGGTAGTGGTGGTAGAGCACGATGAAGAAATTATCCGTGCAGCCGATTACATTATCGACATAGGTCCCAATGCCGGACGCCTAGGTGGAGAAGTTGTCTACCAGGGAGATATGAAGGATTTAAAGAAGGGAAGCAACAGTTATACGGTACGTTATCTTTTAGGAGAAGATGAAATACCCGTTCCGAAGCATCGCCGGCCATGGAATAACTATATAGAATTGAAAGGCGCACGTGAGAATAATCTGAAAGGAGTAAACGTACGTATCCCTCTCAATGTAATGACAGTTGTTACGGGTGTTTCCGGTTCCGGGAAGAGTACATTGGTAAGAGATATTTTCTTCCGGGCATTGAAACGTGAATTAGACGAATGTAGTGACCGACCGGGAGAATTCACTTCAATCGGAGGAAGTTTGCGTGACCTGCGGAATGTAGAATTTGTAGACCAGAACCCGATTGGCAAATCATCGCGCTCAAATCCGGTGACTTACATCAAGGCTTACGACGAAATCCGCAAACTATGGTCCGAACAGCCTTTGGCGAAACAAATGGGATATACCCCCGGATTCTTCAGTTTCAATAGCGAAGGCGGACGTTGCGAAGAGTGTAAAGGAGAAGGAACCATTACTGTAGAAATGCAATTTATGGCAGACTTGGTGTTGGAGTGTGAATCTTGTCACGGAAAACGTTTCAAATCCGACACGCTGGAAGTGAAATTCAACGATAAAAGCATCTACGATGTATTGGAGATGACCGTCAACCAAGCGATTGAGTTCTTCAACGAACATGGACAGAAGAAAATTGTGAAGAAGTTACTTCCTTTGCAGGACGTAGGACTGGGATATATCAAATTAGGACAGGCTTCTTCTACCCTTTCCGGTGGTGAAAACCAACGTGTCAAACTCGCATTTTATTTAAGTCAGGAGAAAGCTGACCCAACGATGTTTATCTTTGACGAACCGACTACAGGATTACACTTTCATGATATCCGCAAACTGCTGGATGCTTTCGACGCATTGATTCGCCGGGGACACAGCATCGTTATCATCGAGCATAACATGGACGTCATCAAATGTGCCGATTATGTAATCGATCTCGGACCGGAAGGTGGAGATAAGGGTGGAAATATCGTAGCAGTGGGTACCCCGGAAGAAGTTGCTGCCTGCGGAGCAAGCTATACAGGGCAGTTTCTGAAAGAAAAACTAGGATAAGCAATCGTCAAAACTATAATAATACATCTATGTAATTAAGCCCTTGCAGAAGTTCTATATCTGCAGGGCTTAATATATGAAAAAAATCAATCTCTCTTACAAGTAGAAACCGAATCCAATCTTCACACCGAAACGCGACATATCTCCATCATTGAAACGCCATTTATAATAAACGGCAGGTTCAATGGTCACCGTACGCGAAAGGAAGTAAGCGTATCCGGCTTCGATGCCCAGTCCCCAGTCTGTCTGATGTTTTCCACCACTCCAACGGAAGCGGTTCCAGTCGAGTCCGCCACCCAGATAGATACCAGTTTTATTGAAGTAGAAACGTACTCCTGTACCCAGTGTATACTCATCTACTGGTTTCGACCAGTCGGCTCCAGCATTTACCATCAAGGCAATACCCTCGGCAAAAAATGTACCGACCTGTGCACCAACTCCAAACTTTGCTTTATCGTTTTTACTATACGAAAAGTCCAACCCCGACAATGAAGGATTAATAATCGTAGTTCCTTTCTCAAATTGCGCTTGTGCAGTAAAAGAGACTGCCAATAAGCAAAGAGCCAAAGCTAATTTCTTCATAAACTTACTTTTTTAAGTGAATATATTGTTCGTCTTTTTTGCGGCGTTCACGCATTTGTTCCTTTTTCCGAAGCACCAGCCAAAGAAGGAGGACGATGACATAAGAAACTGCCACCGTAATTATTTTCTCTGTCAGGCTGACTTCCGTATTACGAGGCAACAAATAAGCCGCTGTTACAGATACATAAATAAGGAATGCAAGCGCCACTCCTGTTGATTTTCTTATTTTCTTCATTCTGATAATTTTCTTGTTTTTTGCTTATTTATCCAGATATAGAACCAAACAGTCGCAACCATTACACACGCTATACCAACGCCATAGGAGACTGTATGCGAGAGTCCTAATCCTTCAGGAGCAATACATATATAAGTAGAACATACACATGTCATAAACAGTGCCGGTACCAAAGTAATGATATAAGGTTTCTTGGATACCGCCAGAAAAACTGTTATAGCCCACAAGGTAAACACAGCCAATGTCTGATTTGCCCAGGCAAAATAACGCCATATCATATTAAATCCGTTTGCATCACGCAAACTATACAAAAGCAAACCAATAGCTAGTACAAACATCGGAATACAAATGTACAAACGACGGCGCATACTTTTTTGTTCCATCCCCAGGAAGTCTGCCACAATCAGACGTGCCGAACGGAAAGCCGTATCACCCGAAG
Source organism: Bacteroides sp. LFL-34 (assembly GCF_027257075.1). Lineage (NCBI taxonomy): Bacteria > Pseudomonadati > Bacteroidota > Bacteroidia > Bacteroidales > Bacteroidaceae > Bacteroides > Bacteroides sp. LFL-34. Next base: position 67,073 of record NZ_JAPQKZ010000040.1, read on the forward strand.
TTATCGGAGCGGCAATCACCCCCAAAATAGCGAGTACTCCGCCGATTGCCCCTAACCATTCTTTTGTGATGGCATCAACGATAACAGAAGCATTGCTTTCTTCCATTCCGTTTTCATGGAAAAAATAAGTAGCGGCAGCAGCCCAAATAAGAGCAACAATGCCCTCGGTAATCATTGCACCGTAAAATACCGGACGTCCATGCCGTTCCGAAGTCATACAACGGGCCATCAATGGGCTTTGCGTAGCATGGAAACCTGAAATGGCACCACAAGCAATACTCACAAACATAATCGGGAAGATAGGAAGTTCGCTCGCTTCCGGGTTCGTATTTTGCAATCCGTCCCATAACTCCGGCAAAGCCGGATGGTTAACATAGAGCATCACCAAAATGCCTACTGCCATAAACAACAAGGCAACCGCAAACAATGGGTAGATTTTACCTATTATTTTATCAACAGGCAGCAAAGTAGCCAGAATATAATATGCAAATACAACGATAATCCAAAACGTAGCATCCAAACTTTCCGGAGTGAGTTTTGCCAACAATCCGGCAGGACCTGCAACGAAAACTGACCCCACCAGAATCATTAAAATGACAGTAAATCCTCTCATCACCTGCTTGGTAGTCAGTCCCAAATAACGACCTATAATTTCCGGCAGGCTTTCACCTCCATTACGCAAAGAAAGCATTCCGGCAAAATAATCATGCACTGCCCCCGCAAAAATACTTCCCAGCACAATCCACAAGTATGAAGAGCTACCAAATTTCGCTCCCATGATTGCTCCGAAAATAGGACCTAATCCGGCAATATTGAGAAATTGAATCATGAAAATCTTCCAGGTGGGCAATGGAATATAGTCCACTCCATCCGCCTTGGTAAGAGCCGGTGTTTTACGGTCGTCAGGACCAAAGACGCGTTCCATCAGGCGTCCATACGTAAAATAGCCTACTATCAACGCCAGCAGGCATAGAGTAAATGTAATCATAGCGTGTCGTTTTTTTAACTTGGCAAATGTAACATAATCTCACGAAACAGCCCAACAATACCGACACTTTTACTAACTTTGCAGGGATTTAAAACAAAAAATAAAGAATATGCACTATACTATTTTCATTCTTTCACTTTTGTATCCTTTCCTCTCAATTGTTGCGCAACCCAAGCACGAAGTTCGTGCCGCATGGGTGACAGCGGTGTACGGACTGGATTGGCCTCGCACACGTGCGACAAACCCTCAAACAATCCGCAAGCAGAAAGAAGAGTTAATAGATATTCTTGATAAGTTAAAGGCTGCCAACTTCAACACTGTCCTATTTCAAACCCGTACTCGTGGAGATGTATTATATCCTTCGGCAATCGAACCTTTCAATTCGATCCTGACCGGAAAGCCAGGAGGAAATCCGGGATATGATCCACTGGCTTTTGCCGTTGAAGAATGTCATAAGCGAGGGATGGAATGTCATGCCTGGATGGTAACTATCCCACTAGGGAATAAGAAGCATGTTGCTTCGCTCGGCAGTCAGTCTGTCACCAAGCGGATGAAAGAAATATGCGTTCCTTACAAGTGCGAATATTTCCTCAATCCGGGACATCCGGCAACGAAGGAGTATTTGATGAAACTGGTGCGGGAAGTCGTTAGCGGTTATGATGTGGACGGAGTGCATTTCGACTATCTGCGTTATCCGGAGAATGCTCCTCTTTTTCCTGATAAATATGATTTCCGACGATACAATAAAGGACGCACACTGAATCAGTGGCGCCGGGATAATATCTCCGAAATTGTACGTTATATATATAAAGGTATAAAAGCTATGAAACCTTGGGTGAAAGTTAGTACCTGCCCGGTAGGTAAATACCGTGATACTTCTCGTTACCCCTCCCGGGGATGGAATGCTTTCTTTACCGTTTATCAGGACCCGCAAGGTTGGATGGGAGAAGGTATTATGGATCAAATTTATCCGATGATGTATTTCCAGGGAAACAATTTCTACCCTTTCGCCCTCGACTGGCAGGAACAGAGCAACGGACGGCAGGTGATTCCGGGACTCGGCATTTATTTTCTCCATCCCGATGAAGGTAAATGGACACGCGACGAAATAGATCGTCAGATGAACTTTATCCGCAAGCAGAAAATGGCGGGTGAAGGGCATTACCGGGTGAAATACCTGATGGAGAACACGCAGGGGATTTATGATGAATTATCCGAGAATTTTTATGCATACCCTGCTTTACAGCCTCCGATGCCATGGTTAGATAATGTTGCGCCAACTGCTCCTTCTGTACTGAAAGTTACTCACATTGATAATGGATATACGGAATTAACCTGGCAGGCTGCTACTGATAACGATCAGCGCAACAAGCCCATGTATGTTATTTATGCTTCTAATGATTATCCGGTAGATATCAACCGACCAGAAAATATCGTTGCACAAAATATTCGAGAGACGAGTTACGTATATGCCCCTATCCTGCCTTGGAATGCAAAAAAGCACTTCGCAGTGACGGCTATTGACCGCTATGGAAATGAAAGTACAGCGACACAGGAGCAAACGGTCCAGCAGTAAACCAAGTATTTAGAATCGACTTATTTGTTTCAAAACAGTATAAAAAAGAATGAAACGGTGCAGAAATGAACGAAAGTTTTTCCTACTATAAAGTTGAAAAACGGTTCTTCGTCAAATTTGGTGGTAATCTCTTTTTTATTTCAACTGTCTTCTTCTTTCTTAATCCTATTAAAAGTTGTAGATATGTTTGCTTTTTAGTAACTTTAAAGACACCACATCA